>JANQLH010000403.1 GCA_028280735.1 SAR324 cluster bacterium
CCGGCTTTATTTCCGGAAGGATTTCCTGAATCGATTGTCCCTCCAGTTGTGAGCCCATTTGCAACAGACGCTCGGCTTCCCTGTTGGCAAAACGAACGGACCCTTTCTTATCCAGTGCGATAATGCCCTCCCTCACGGCATTTAAGATGATTTCTCTCTCCAGATGCAGGGAAGCTATTTCGGACGGCTCCATATTGAGAGTCACCCGTTTGATATAAGCCGCTATCAGACTGGCACCCAGGGCTCCTGAAAACAATATCATAAATATGTAGCTGCCGACTTTGATCTGTTCTCTCATAACAGCTTTGGTGATATTACGCTCCAGGTAACCAACCGATACAAATCCGACAACCTGACCCGTGAGGTTTTTTACCGGCGCAAACCCCCTCAAAGACCTACCCAGGGTGCCGGTGGAAAAAGATGTATAGGCTTTGCCTTCTTTGACAGCAATTTCAAAATCGCCTCCGACAAATGTCTTGCCTATATTTTCGGGGTTAGGGTGGGAAAGCCGGATGCCGTCCCTGTTACCTACGACGATAAACGCGGCACCGGTTTCCCGGCGAACGGATTCTGCCAGTTCCTGGATACTGTTTTTATTGTCAATATTGACCAGGGAATCACGAACAATCGGCATCAACGCCAGTGTTTTCGACACATTAAGCGCCTTTTGCGCTATTCCTGACTCAAGTTGATCCGTTAACATGCTTTCAAAAACGATCGCCGTAATCACAATCTGAAATCCCGCTAATACAGACACCATCAGAATCATTTGGCCATTAATGGTATGTGGTAATACCAGACGAATGAAATGGTTTAATCGTAAAAACATGACAAAGTCCGTATCTGGTTTCCGTTTCCCCGGTTGATTCTTTGTTTTAGACTGCAAATTCCTGTCAATCCTCTGAACTCCACCTCCTTGGGTCCTACCGGAGCAATGGTTTTCGTGGGAAAGGCATCTTTTAATTTTATCAGCGTTAAAAGATACCGTACATGGAAACTATTCAAATTTGCGTATGAATACAGCTTTACATCAACAAAACGAATGTTTTTAGGGAGGAAGGCTTAAGAGTGAAAGGAGTTCGAGTCTTTCTGTGAAGTCTCTCCTGATTTTCGGGAAGGATCAGCAGGAAAATCAAAAAGAGATCTGATCCTTTTTTCAACAGTTTTCCCTTCAGACACTAAATAGTCTTGCAGTCATAGAGCAGAAACTTTGAATCATCTGACATTAGGATAAGTTTGTTGGTTAAAGACTGTGCTATTAGCATCCTATCAAAGGGATCTTTGTGGTGAAAAGGCAGATCTTTTAACACCATGGCCTCTTCACCGGAAAAACCGAGTATCTCAAGACCAATTTTTTCGGCTGCTTCCATAGGGTCAAAGTTGACCTTAAGTTTTCTTATCGAATGTTTAATCATCAATTCCGCAATGCTTATCGCGCTAAGGTATAACTCATTGGTCGATGATTCGAGTTCATAACGCCTGGTCTCGCTGAATTTTTCCGGACTCGCTAACATCCATAGAAATATGTGGGTATCAACCAGAATTCTCATGATTGATCTCCATAAAACATCGCATTGATCTCGTCATCTTCTTCCAAAAAGTCATCAGGAATTTCGATTTTCCCCTTAAAAATACCAAGTTTACGTTTTGCTTCCGGTTTGTGAGCAACCAATTTGACCAAGGGTAAATTGTTCTTTGCAATAATAACCTCTTCACCGTTGTAGGCCATATCGATTAGCTTAGACAGTTTCGCTTTTGCTTCCGACACATTGATAATCATTTTTTCCTCACATTAGTGATTTATATAGGTCAAGTTTACCTAAGTAGATCTGGTTGGTCAACTACTCCTTCCAACTGGTAGTCAGTTCAAAAAAGGGAAAAGGGGTCAAGTCTGCTTTTGACTTATCGAGTCAAAGTTTAGTTTCTGTATCCCGATCAGGATTCAATTCTTTGACATTTTGAAAACCCTCGGTAAGATTAGATTTATTTACAGGCAATGACTGGCTGACGATCGTATACATTACAGATAACAACCATTAATTGGTGTCTGAATGAAAAATCGCTAAACCCTTATCCAGCCTTGTGCCAAATACCGGAATTCAGCTTGAGGATTGACGTGCTGTCAGCTTTCGGCACTCAGCATAAAACATTGAACATTCCAACAAAAACTGACTGAGAGCTGATCACTGCATGTTGAAAGCACTAACCCTCGAAGCATCAAACTGCTCTTAAAGCTTTTGTTGGTAAGGTTTAACCAGTTTCTCTTCAGACACTAATTAATCAGAATAATATAATATGTCATGACTTACCAGGTAGCATTAACTTTGTTCATACTGGCAACGACCATTGTACTTTTTGTCAGTGAAAAACTGAGAGTGGATGTGGTTGCGATCGTTGTAATGATAGCCCTGCCATGGTTCGGTTTGATCACCCCTGCCGAAACGTTTTCAGGTTTATCAAGCAATGCCGTGATATCGGTAATGGCAGTGATGATTCTCGGGTATGGCGTTGATAAATCCGGAATCATGAATCATCTAAGCAAACCGATCCTGTTAATCGCAGGAAAGAGCCAAAACCGGTTGATTGCAGTTATTGGCGGTGCCGTGGGTATTCTATCCGCGTTTATCCAAAACATTGGGGCCACGGCACTATTTCTACCGGCTGTATTAAGAATTTCAAATCAGGCCAAGATTTCTCCGTCAAAACTATTGATGCCCATTGGTTTCTCGGCAATACTTGGTGGAACCCTGACCCTGTTTGGATCAAGTCCTTTGATAATTCTCAACGATCTTTTAGCCAAAAGCGGTGCCCAACCCTTTGGAATTTTTGATGTCACGCCCATTGGTGTCGCCTTGTTGGGGGCCGGAATCTTATACTTCCTGCTTTTGGGAAAGTTTGTTTTGCCCCGGTCCGAATCCCGGCTGACAGTTGATGATCAGGCAAGCTTGATAGACTATTACAGCATTTCAGACGAGCATCATATTGGAAAGGTCCCGGCAAACTCGGGGATTATCGGAAAAAAGCTGGACTCCATTCAGTTATGGAACACATACAAGCTGCACTTGTTAATCTTAAAAGAATCCGATGACATCCTATATGTTCCCTGGAGACACACAGCTTTTTCCCAAGGGCAAATCCTGGTTTTATGCGGCCCCGCGGAAGGATTTTTACAGTTTGCCGAAGACTATCAAATCTTAAAACTCGATCCCGAAAAAGAACAGTTGACGGAGGAATTAAAGAGATTCGGCTATGCTGAAGTGATTATTCCCCCCTATTCCTCGTTGAAAGGGCATTCCCTGAAAGAAATTTCATTCAGGAAAAAGTTTGGAGTCGAACCTGTCCAGCTCCACAACGATCAGGGCGCAATATACAGTGATTTTTCAGATGAAAAGTTTGGTGCAGGGGATATCTTAATCATTCATGGATTGTGGGAGAAAATCTGGGAAATAAAGAACTCAAAGGCATTGATACCTATCTCCAGGCTCCAGGACACCATACAACATAGGAAAAAACCCCTGTTAGCCTTGTTTTGTTTTTTGGGTTCAATAATGCTGGCATTATCAGGGTTTCAATTGTCCCATTGCCTTTTCACCGGGGCGGCAGCCATGATCCTGCTCGGTGTTTTGAATATTGAAGAGGCCTATAAAGCCATCGATTGGAGAACGGTTTTTCTGCTGGGAGGATTGATTCCGATGGGAATCGCCATGAACAAGAGTGGTGCGGCGCAGTATTCAGCCGAACTGATCTTCAGTTTGATCAGAGAAGCTCACCCGATCATTATCATGCTCTCCATATCCATTCTGACAACAATATTCACTCTTTTCATGTCAAATGTAGCTGCCACAGTCCTGTTGGTGCCTTTGGCAGCTTTCATGGGTAAAATGGCAAACATCTCACCGGAAGCGCTCGGACTTTTGGTAGCGGTGACGGCTTCAAATTCATTTTTACTGCCCACTCACCAGGTGAATGCCTTTTTAATGGGACCCGGGGGCTATCAAAACCGAGACTATTTGAAAGGTGGAGGAATCATGACCTTGCTTTTTATTCTTATCTCCGTTTCCTTGATTTACTTCTTTTATGTTTAACCGGCTTTAACGCCGTTTTATAAAGCAGTTTCGAAGTTCGGTGCTGACGGCCGACGGCATGTTAATCTTCACGACGCTGAATTCCAAAACCTGACACAAGGCTGGATAAGGGTTTAGTGGTTTTCCGTGCAAACACTGGTTAAGGGAGCCGGTAAAAACCGGGAAAAGGGGAGATATGAGGTCATCCCCCGACTCCCCTTATCAACATAAAAAAATCAAAGCCCGATCCTTGACTCAGCATTCGGATGGACTTTGATTAAGACTTGGCAGATCTAATGCGGCGAAGCTTACTCCCCGGCATATTCAAGATTCTGCATGGTTCCACAGCACCCCGCAGTATTCAAGGGAAATCCTGCAACCGATTGAGGTCCGGCGACAGCGGAATTACCCAGAACTTCCCGGAACTCAAAGTGCTTTTGAACGAATGTGGCGTATTGAGGATACTCGCTGGGATTGTCATTGGCGATAGTGATCATTTTGTCAACTACATCCGCAAAAGTTGCGTTTCTTGCAGGGGCAGCCTTAAACGCACTCACCATCAAAGTAGCCATTTTCTGTCCAACTTCATATAAGACCACAGCATCGTTTTTCTTTCTAGGATCCCTTCCGGCGAGAAACGCATCTGCCAGGGTGTCATATATTCCTCCTGTAAACACTTTGGAAATATCATGAACCTGGCTGGTGACCTCGCTAAGTTTTAAATTATTATCGGCATTGCGTAATCCGGAAGGGCGACCAAGCTCGTATCCGAACTGTTCTGCCAACTCGGCCAGAACATTCTTTTGATGAAGATCTGCCTTGGTCTGGGCGATCACATACTCAACCTGATCAAGCTGTGACAAAGCAAGAAATATGGCTGTACAGTCTGCAAAGGATTCATGTAATCCACCTGTTTGCGGAGGACTTAACCATGACAACCATGCAGGTTTTAGAGCATCCAAAATAGCATGACCGACTTCGTGAGCGACAATATCCAACGACCGACATGTAAAGACTTTTTGACTGGATGGTCGTGATCTTGTGGGGGTGAAATAAAAAAACCTTAATGCTCGTTCGCTTCTGCTGTAATATGCATTCCAAGCCTCCCCTGCATGAGGGAAAACCGAGATCGGATCAGTATTTTCACCCGTATTCCACTGCCATTTCATTTTCTCACCAAGAACCCGTTGATACATGGTCAAAACCTGCCTTACAACGGCGTAGGTATGGGCTGCATCAATCGCTTCATTGTTGTTTGATTCAAAGAGAAAATCACCATTTACGTCGGGGTATAAGACCGGTACACCCTCTATTTTGATTTGTGAATCTCTTGGTCCAGGGTTAACCTTTGTGTGAATGTATACTTTGCGAATTCCTAACTCACCCACAGTAGGATCCTGTTTCCAGATTTTCATTCTCGCCCCGGATGTCATCGGTAAAACTCCTACCGGCGCTTCCGCAATCAATTTTGCCAATGTAGAAGCTGTTCCCTCATCACCTGCTTCTGTTCCGTCTTTTTCCAATTCCGATGTTTTTACCATTTTGTTTTTCCTCCTGTTTGTTTATGACCGGCAATCAAAAAAGCTTTCGCTGTAATAGAATAAAGCCCTTGAGCAATATATCCCAATCAGAATTTAGCCAACACGGAAAATGAACGTTTAAAAATTATCATTCTCATTTCGAACAATTGTGACTACATCTTCTTCTACAGGCTCATAAAAAGGGTTATCTAAAGAAATACATCGGATCGCTTGTGAAATTTTTTTTTATTTTTTCACAAACGATTTATCATGGTCTGTTATATCATCAATAGAAACAAAATCAATTAAATGATTGAACAAAATAACCAGGAAAACTTAGGGCCAATCATAGAGGATGTCTAAAAATCACCTCTGGCGTATAGGCATGGACTTTAAGGTTGTCTTAACAGATGAGGATTTGGCGATAATTACCACGCAAATCACAATTCGCGAGGCATAAAGGCGAAAAATAGAGGGAAGAGAGGAGGAAAGAAGAAACAATGTTTCCAGTTTCAGAGATCAGTTCTGCACTATGCTGCAGCTCGTTCAGAATTACAGCCTTGATTTCTTTGATGCGTAATTCTGAACCAACAATAACCGCAGCATAAATGTTATCCCATTAGTTTAATCAATTTGTGACAACTTCGGCGTTTCGATTTTTTCGGTGAACAATATATTGTTTCACCGGTGTGTATGCCAGGGATAAAAGCAGCAGCAATGCAATAAAAATGGTAATGGGTCTGCCGAACACATAACCAATCTGACCACCGCTAATTTGGTAACTGTGCAACAGTTCGCTTTCGGCCATTTTCCCCAACAATAACCCGATCACCATACCCGGTACGGAATAGTCATACTTTTTAAGAATCCAGCCAAAAATAGCAGCCACTACCACGGTGATAGGACCCGACAGGTTTCCTGTCAGTCCGTAGGCTCCAAACACAGCCAAAGACATGACCGAAGGAACCAAAATCCTGATAGGAACCTTAACGACGGAAGCCAATATCGGTAACAACAGAACTCCCATGAAAAGCAGGAGAATGACCTGTCCGAAATTAGCGAAGATTATCGCGTAAACAATGTCTGTTTGATCGCGGATGAAGGTTGGTCCACCGGTGATGTTGTGCATCATAAAAACTGCCAGCATCACAGCCGTTGCACCGCCGCCGGGGATACCGAGAGCAAGCAGTGTTGCCATGGATCCTGCTTCCGAAGAGCTGTTTGCAGATTCTGCCGCAATCACACCTTTTGGATTCCCTTTCCCGAATGTATCCGAATCCTTGGCCCTTCGTTTGGTTTCCATATAAGACACCAGGTTGGAGACCGACGACCCCACTCCCGGAACTGCACCAACAAACATTCCAAGCATCGACCCCCTGAAAATAATTATTGGGTAATTGATAACGTCTTTCATCCCGCTGGCGATTTTCCGCATGCTTACTTTGCGCTGTTCCGAGCTGTCTACCAGGAACTTTTTGTTCATCAGGTTAAACAATTCGGATGCTGCAAACATCCCCATCATCGCCGGTACCACAGGAATGCCATCCAATAGCACTTCGATTCCCATTGTTCCCCTGGCAATACCCAATTCGGAAAACCCGATGGTTCCCAGCATCAACCCCAACAATCCGCTGACAATTCCCTTCAGCATATAACCACCTCTTAAGCCTGCGATCAAAGTAATTCCCCAAAGCGCAATCACAAACATTTCGGTCGGCCCTAGCTTGAGAACCATGATCGATATCGGTTGAATCAGAAAAAAGAGAATGATATATCCAATGGCGCAGCCAATAGTAGAGCCACCCAATGCATAACCTAATGCTTCATTGTGCCTGCCCTGACAAGCCATTGGGTACCCGTCGAATGTGGTGGCAATACAGGAAGAGGTACCGGGAATATTCATCAGAATAGCCGTCACACCCCCGCCAAAGGAACCGCCGGTGAATATACCGGTTAAAAACAGCATGGCTTTCACAAAATCCATGTAAAGGGTAATAGGCAGAAAAATTGCCATTGCCATGGATATCTGCAAACCGGGTGTGGCGCCAAAAAACAAACCGATGATAATTCCCGGGATAACTACCAGCCATGGGTCAAAAGACCCGAACAACATATTAAAGGCAGACAGGATTGAATGTATTTCCAACATAATGTTTACTCCCTAGATCAAACCCGTGATCCATTCCTGCTGAATTGCCATAGGCATAGGATAAGGGATCATGGCACTGAAGAACTGAGAAACTAAAAAAGAAAAGATCAAGGGAAAGCCGATCAACCAGGTCCATTTGCGTTCTCCCTGAACGAACAACATGACACCGATAAATAAAAATGTGGCGATGTCAAACCCGACGCTTGGAATAATCAACACGTACAATGCCAGCAATCCCATGGCCAGGAATATTTTTTTCGCGTTTTCCTTTGTCTGTTCTTCTTTTTTGGATTCAGTTGGTGTATCACCTTTTTCCGCTTTGAGAAGTCCGGGCAGAATCTGAATGACGATACCGACCAGAAATCCCAGGGAGATCACTCCTAACGGTACAATCAGCAATAAATTGGCAACCTTTGAGGACGCAGCATACGCATCCATCATGTACCAAATAATGATAACCGCCATCAAAAGAACCAGCAGCAGCTCGGCAGCGTTTTGTCGTATCCTGTTCAACGTTACCTCTTTTGAAGGTTAATCCTGCCGGTTGGTCCGACACGATCAAAAGATTGGGGAAAATTAATTTAAAAGATCCTTGTATTTGACGTAAGCAGCGTAGTTTTCCTTCATCAGACGATCAACTTCATCAGGTCCTGTCCATTCGTTACCGATATTGACACGCTTCAAAAACTTCTTGACGTCTTTGTTGGTCATGGTGGCTTTGAAAGCCTGAACCAGCTTGTCGAATCGCTCCGGATACTGCTCCTTGAATTTCTTGGAGACGGCAAAACCTCTAATGGAACCACTAAGCAGGGGAACTTCGTATCCCAAAGGTTTTAAAGCATCATTTACTGCGGGTGCATTCCATTTTTCGCTTCCTTTGGAATCAACGAAAGCCAAAGGTTTCAGGAATTCCTTGATTCCCATACTACCTTCGTTACCAATGATGATAAAATTAACCTGGTTACCGGCAATGGCCGAACGAGCCTTTCCACCGCTCTGATAGGTAACGAGATTCATGTTTTCCTGGGGAACGCCGTATTCTTTCAACAATAAAGCCGACATCAAATGACCGCTGGATCCCTGAACCACGGCACAACTGATTTTCTTCGGATTGTTTTTGATGGCTTTGACAAGCTCCGGAAGTGTATTGTATGGGGAGTTCTTATGCACAGCAATAATATCACGATCAAACCACTGGGCGTTAATAAAAGCAAAATCGTCAATACTGTATTTGGCACCACCCATCAAAATGCTTACCGGCATATAGGGGCTGAAGGTTGACCCCAGGATGGTGTACCCATCAGCCGGCCTTCGCAGAAGGTAGTTGTTAGCCAGCATGGTGCCCGCACCTTTTTTATTGACAACCTTAACGGGAACTTCCAAGGCATCCGACAAAAAAGTGACGGTGGATCGCGTCATACGATCAGCACTTCCTCCAATACCAAAGCCCACAACCATTGTGATCGGCCGACTTGGATAAGTTTCTGCGACAGCTGCTATTGTCATCAGCAAAGACAGGGTCAGCACAGACACTAAAGCAATTATTTTACGGTACATAACGTTCTCTCCATTTGTAGATTATCAAAAGGGGTCAGGCTTGCGTTCTTGCGTTAAAATCATTTTAACGCAAGAACTCAAGCCTAACCCCTTTGTCATAAATTAGGTTTCGTTAACACTATGCAGTTTTCAAAATCTTATGTAAATCTTTTGAGGGTAAAGGGCTTATTGTTACTTAGTGAGACTTTTGAAACTTTTGTCACCGGAAAACAGGTATGATGACAAATCTGGTTTTTGAAGCGCTGGATCGGGCGCGCCCGAAGCGATTATTGGATACCGTCACTGCTATTGTCATGCTGCTGGTATTGATTTTACTGGTATCGGTGGGCAGCATTTTCTCCGGGATGATGTTCGAGATCGCTGAAAGCCAGTCCGAGAAACGGGTGATTCAAGCGGCAAAACATGTGGCACTGATGCCGGAGTTGCAGATGTTTATTGAAAACGATGCTCAGCTCAACACCTCAACCTCCCTCTCTAAATTTATTCGCAACGCCACCGAAACAAAATTCGTTATTGTCACGGATGCACAGGGTGATATTCTGGCACATCCGGATGCTGCGAAAGTTGGAAACAAAATAGATGATAACCTGGCTGTAAGAGCCCTGGAATACGGCCGGGCTTATTCCAGGCGATCGATGGAGGAAAAAGCCGGGTATATTCTTGGGTCGGCTCCTATTATCAATGAAACATATGATATTATCGGCATGGTTACGGTCGGATTTCCTGTTGAAGACCTGCAGCAGGTGACCAAACAATACTTGGAAAAGACCATCTTCTTTATTTTTGTTTTCCTGACCTTGGGATTGATTGCAGCCATACTGATCGCCAGGGGAGTGAAAAAGGCAATTTTCGGTTTGGAACCTTCGGAAATCGCTTACCTGTTTAATGAACGATCGGCCTTGATCGAATCGATTCATGAAGGTGTGATAGCAGCGGACGTTGTCGGTCAAATCACCCTTGCCAACGAGGCCGCACTAAAAACCCTGAATGTGGATGACAAGGAGGATCTAAAAGGGATGCCGCTTTCGAATTACTTTCCTTTTCTGGAAACAAAACAGCTTCTGGAATCGAGCAACCGCATTCATGATAAGGAATGCGTGGTGAATGGGGTGGCGGTTATTGTCAACGCAGAACCGGTGGAAGACAGTCGCGGATTGGTGGTGAGTTTTCGGGAACGCCGGGAAATAGACCTGATAGCCCGTGAGCTTTCCCAGGTTCAAACCTATTCAGATATGCTCCGATCACAGACTCATGAATATTCCAACAGCCTGCACACAATTGTCGGCATGATACAGATAGGTGCTTATGATGATGTCCTCAGCTACATCGCTGAAGAAACCCAGGCTCATAGGGATTTAGTGCGTTTTCTCACCGAAAACGTCCCGGATCGCACCCTTTCTTCCTTAATCATTGGAAAGTTCATGTATGCCCATGAACAGAAGGTTGAGTTTAACATTGATTCCGAAAGCCGCATGATTGATATCCCCGATACCCTGGATCGTCACAAACTGGTCACCATTTTGGGAAATCTGCTGCAAAACGCCATCGACGCGACACTGCAGACCGATAAACCACATGCGGTGATCCTATCCATGTCGGATTTCGGCAACGATTTGATTTTTGAAATTGAAGATTCGGGTCCGGGGATAGGCCCTGAGATGGCTGAGAGGATATTTGAGAAAGGGGTTTCAACCAAAAAAGGTTCCAAGCGGGGGTATGGTTTATACCTGGCAAAAAAATCAGTGGATACCCTGGGAGGAGAGATCTATTTTGACCAGGCAGACCTGGGTGGCGCTCGTTTTGAGTTTATAATTCCCAAAAACGGATAGGGCATATGGATTTAATTGAAGTACTGATTGTTGAAGATAATCACAAAATATCAAAGACCCACCAGGCCTTTGTGGAAAAGTTGGAAGGGTTCAAGGTAACGGGCGTGGCCAACACCATCGAAGACGCAAGGTTACTGTTATCCACCTTGCAACCTGATCTGATCCTGCTCGATATCTATTTTCCGGAAAGCAGCGGCATGGAGTATTTAAAAGAGATTCGCTCGCAGAATAATCCTGTCGATGTCATACTGATTACCGCGGCCAAGGAAGTTGAAATGCTCCACAATGCTTTGCACGGAGGTGCCTTTGATTACATGATCAAACCTGTATTCTTCAAGCGCTTTGAAGAATCCCTCACCAGTTATCGTAATCACCGCCGGCAGCTGCATCTGCTTGGCAATATGACCCAGGAAGACGCCAATCGTTTCTTTAGAAAACCGGAAAAAACCCTTCCCACATCAGGCGAAGAAACTCCCAAAGGCATCGATCCCGTGACCTTGAAAACCATTACCGAGCTGTTCAGGGACAAGGGAACCGTGTCCATAGGTGCAGAGGAACTGGGAAAACGAGTGGGGATAAGCAGAACCACAGCCAGAAAATACCTGGAATACCTAACCGGAACGGGTTTCCTGGAGGTCACCCTGGATTACGGCACCAAGGGCCGACCGGAACGAAAGTATAAGCCTGCGGAATAAATCAGTTTTCAGCGATCGCCCGGCAACCTGCGACTGTTCCACAGTTTAACTATAACCAATATAACAATACAGGCCCATAAAACCTGGTTTATACCTCCCTGGTACAAAATACCGATTTCCCCTCCACTGATGGCCAGGGCTCTTCGCAACTGCACTTCCAGGGGACCTCCCAGGATGTAACCGAGGATCACAGGCACCAATGAATAGTCCAGTTTTCGCAGCAGGTAGGAAACCAGGCCAAGCACCAGCATAATAAAAAGAGACAGCATGCTTTGCTGTATGGCATACACGCCGACAAATGCAACAACAACAATAAAAGGTATTAAAATCCAATAGGGAATCAGCACAATTCTGAAAAAAAAGCGAATGGTCAGGAGATGCATGGCAAAAAGCAGCAGGTTACCCATATACATGGATGCCACCAAGATCCAGATCAGATCGGATTGTTGAATATAGAACATGGGACCGGGATTAAGGTTCATCATTAACATAGCTCCCAGTAATACCGCTGTTGTGGCACTGCCTGGAACTCCCAGCACCAGTAACGGAATGAATGCGCTGATTGAAGCGGCACTCCCGGCAGATTCCGAAGCGACCACCCCTCTTTCATCGCCTTTGCCAAAAGTCTGCTTTTTATTTTTCAATTCCTTTTCCAGACGGTAAGCCGTAACACCGGCTACCGATGTACCCGTACCGGGAAGACTTCCAATAACAAAACCAACCAGAGAGCAACGAAAAAAGGTCCAGCGATGCTGCCATCCTTCCAGTGCGGTCTGAAAAGAAACTATTACTTTTTCAACCAGTTTTCTGGGCGCATAGGTGTTTTCAATAATAAGCAGTGCGTCTCCCAGGGTGAACAATCCTATCACCACAATGATGAAATCAATGCCGTCATAGAGTTCAGGAGTGTCAAAAACAAAACGCAAGACCCCGGTGGCTGAATCCAGTCCAACAATAGCCAGGGTCATTCCCAGGCATAGCCCTACCAGGTTTTTAACCAGGGAGGTCCCAAACATAACCAAAACAAGTAAAAAAACAAACATTATAATAGCCACAT
>JANQLH010000447.1 GCA_028280735.1 SAR324 cluster bacterium
TTATATATATGGCTTTTGATCACATCCCACCCGATGGGTAACTACGTTACCCATCCTACGGTTCATGGAAAAATTATAGATTTTTTCATTACGACACAGTCTGTATCGTTCGAATAACATCTTGGCCTGTTTACCTTTAATCAACGGCCTTGAATGAACCGACTTCAATGGAAAAGTCCCATGACTAAAGCTGTAACATTAGAAATCGTAACCGATTACATATGACCATGGTGTTACTTGAATACCGTGCGTATTGCCAAGTTACATCAGGAATACAACATTGACCTGAAGTACACGCTTTTTCCACTCCATCCTTATGTCCCGGATGACGGTATGACGTTAGAGGAATTGTTCAGAGGCAGGAATTTCGATTTAAAAGCCGCTCAGCAGCATATTCGAAATCTGGCGAAAGAAGAGGGTTTGGACTACGGGGAACGTTCCAAAACCTATAACAGCAGGTTAGCCCAGGAATTGGCAAAATGGGCTGAAACCCGGCCCAATGGATCGAACATCCACAATCGAATGTACCGTGCCTATTTTTATGAAGGCACCAATTTGGCTGATGTCGAAGCGTTAGCTGATGCAGCCCATGAGATAGGATTGGATAGGGCACAAGCAAGAGAAGTGCTTTTGACCAGAAGTTTTAAAGAGAATGTGGATGCGGATTGGAATCGTTGCCGGGAACTCGGTGTGACGGCCGTACCCACTTATATCTGTAACGGTCGTAATCTTGTCGGCGCCCAAAGTTACGAAGCACTGGTTGATCTTGTCGTTTCAGCCGGAGCCGGCCCTCTTAATTGATAAACACTTGAATATCTATTATGCAAAATCTATTTTGAAACCTCACGGATTTTTTGCATTAATACCCATTCATCAAACGGTTTAGAAACGTAATTCGCGGCACCAAGATTCAGCAACTTGGTTTTGATTTCATTACAGGCCAGGGTTGACATCATGATAACGGGGGCTGTCTTATACGCTACATTCGAGCTTTTCAGGTAACTAAGCATATCAAACCCATTTTTACCTTTCATTCTCACATCAATCAAAAAAAGATCAATCGGATCGTCTGTTCTTTTTAAGAATTCCAATGCTTTGGTTGATTCTGAAAAAGCGATCACCTGGTAATTATGTTCTGCTAACAGTTCCTTCATTATATCCAGGCTCATTGTGTCATCATCGACTGCAACGGCGATTTTCATCTGTTTTCTCCAAAAACAGGATCTTCATCAAACCGATCGCTTATAATGTGATCAAGCCGTTCGGTAAAGTTTATGGAAACCGGGGGGTGATTTATTTTCTTCTGTCTACACTTTTACCTTCGGCGCTGGAACAATTTGGGGGAATCACTCCTAATATACTAAGTAACGACGACATGTGGGAAAAATTTGTTGTAAAATAACTTTTTTTTTTCAAAGAAATTAGGGGTTAAGACGCAAAAGCTACAAACAATCCATTAAATCATAACGTTATATTTCATTCGGCAATAGCTGCATTTTTTGTTTCTTCAAGAGCTGTTTTCCCTTATCTCTCAACCATGGGTAAAAAACATATGGTGATTTAAACAGTTTCCATACTTGATCGGGTGTGAAAAAAAGGGCTTTTTGAGATTTCTCCATTATTTCAGAAGGTTATCATGAGAACTCCATTGGCATGTTTCCTTTGACAGCCTTTTTCCGACAATTCCCAAAACCGACCGGTTTATTGATGGTTATTCCACTGGTCAAAATCCCGGCAATGTTTGAATAATAAAAGTCATATTACCGACAAACAAAGCTTGGAGTTGTTTTGCCTGAAATCCTTCTCATCCAGCCACCTATTCGAGACTTTTACCTGACTAAAAAGAGAACGATCCCATACGGGTTGGCATCTCTTGCAACAGGATTGCTAGAGGCGGGCTTTGACGTGGAAATTCTGGATTGCCTGGCAACCGACAAGTCAAGAGAAGTTCCCTTGCCACAAGAGATGCAATACTTAAGGGAGTTTTATCACAGGTATGACAAGTCTCCGTATTCACTGTTTTACCAGTATCGTCACTACGGATATTCTTACGAGCACATCTCCAACCTTATTGCCAAATCCAAAGCCGGTTTGGTTGGTATTTCTTCTCTTTTTACCCCCTATCAAAATGAAGCCCTGGCAATAGCCGGGTTGGTAAAAAAGCAATTGCCGGCTGCCAAAGTTGTTCTAGGAGGCCATCATCCAACCGCGTTGCCCGAGACAGTATTGGGCAACGATGCTGTCGATTTCATCATCAGGGGTGAAGGAGAGCAAGCCATTATTCAACTGGCTGAAGCTCTTAAAAACAAAACTTCATTAGAAGACATTCCCGGTTTATGCTATCGGGATTCATCCGGTGAGTTTGTCATCGCTGCTCCTGCCATTGTCAGCAATCCGGATGACTTTCCCTTGCCGGCCAATCAGCTGGTTAAATCGTCGTTTTATCGACGCAAAGGGAAGGGAAGTGCGGTGATTATGGCAGGAAGGGGATGTAATCTGAAATGCAGGTATTGTTCGGTCAGTGCTGATTCTTTTCTCCCTCATAGAAAAAGAACGTTGTCTGCAGTAATGAGGGAATTGGATCTTGCCGTTAAGGCAGGTGTTCGGTTTATCGATTTCGAAGATGAAAACCTTTCCTTTCAAAGAAGTTGGTTTCGGGAATTGCTGGATAGAATCAGCACCAGGTACCAAGGAATGGAACTGGAACTAAGGGCCATGAACGGACTGTTACCTACCACGCTGGATGACGATACCATACGATCAATGGCAAAAGCCGGGTTTAATGAATTGAATCTCTCACTCTGCACAACATCTATAAGCCAGTTAAAAAGGTTTTCAAGGCCCAACGTGCAAGCAGCCTTTGATCGCTGTCTTGATTCAGCAGAAAAACATGGGTTGACTGCGGTTGGCTATGTCATCATTGGAGGCCCCTGGCAAAAACCGGAAGATTCAATAAAAGATTTGATATTCCTGGCGCAAAGAAGAGTGCTGATCGGACTATCAGTCTACTACCCCTCCCCGGGAAGTACCGATTATGAAAATCATAAAAACGAAAAAATCTTTCCTTCCGATCTTTCATTGACCAGATCGACAGCCATACCTGTTTCCCGGGGCACAACAAGATTGGAAACCGTTACTTTGCTCCGTTTGGGGAGAATACTCAATTATATGAAAGCACTACAATCCCAAACCAAGGAGTTAACCGGTGATGATCCAGGCAAAAAACTGGTTGAGGAGTTCCAAAAAAATGGAAAGATTCTGGGGATAGATGAAAAAGGGGAAAAATATGAACACTATGTATCCGAGCATATTGTTCAATCTTTTCTGAAAGCCCTGGCCGCAACGACAATCAGGGCTGCCTCTTAACGGCGGTATTACTGAACGGTTAGTTCCAATGCTTTGTTAAAAATCTCAAGGCCTTCCGACATTTCTTTTTTTGTAATGATCAACGAGGGAAACAAGCGGATAATCCTTTCTTGTGTTAAATTAAGCAATAGCCTGTTTTCCAGACATTTTTGATACACGGCCCCAGCCTGTTCCGCATCTTTAAATTGAACAGCAACCAACAACCCTTTGCCCCTGATCTCATCAATCTGGTCATGATGCTTTTTCCGAATGTCTGTCAATTGCTGGAGGGTCCACTCTCCGATGTTATGTACATAATCAGCGACATTGTTTTCTTTAAGATAGTTAATGACTCCATAGGCCACAGCGCAAGCCAGGGGATTTCCACAATAGGTTCCACCGTGATCCCCTTTTTCAATTTTTGCTGCAATTTCTTCCGAAACCGCAAATCCACCTATCGGAAAGCCCCCTCCCATGCCCTTTGCCATTGTCAAAAAATCCACTTTCAGATCAATCCCATCTATGGCGAACATGGAACCGGTTCGACAGAATCCGGTTTGCACCTCATCAATTATCAGGTAGGTGGCATTTTGTTCGCAAAGTTCAGAAACCTGTTTTAAATAATCCACCAGCGATATATTGACTCCGCCTTCACCTTGAATGGGCTCCAGGATTACAGCCGCAGTGTTCTCATCCAGTTGACTTTTTAAAGCTTCAAGATCGTTGTATGGAACAAACTTGTAATTAGGCATGACGGGATTAAACTTTGCCCGGTGTTTTGCTTGTCCCGTTGCCGAAGCGGTACTGATAGTCCGACCGTGAAAACTCAGGTTGGTTGAGATGACGTCAGTACGGCCACTAACCTTACGAGCCAGTTTTAAAGCGGCATCATTAGCCTCGGCACCACTGTTTGAAAAAAACACACGTGTCAACCCCCGGGGGAGAATTTGGGAAAACAGATCCAGTAGACGTGCCCTGGCCGGTGAGTAAGTCAATCCGGAGCTGGGATTCTGAATGATTTTTTTACTTTGCTCACACACGGCATCGGTTATAACAGGATGAGCATGACCCAGGCTGGTCACTCCCCAGCCGGCTGTCATGTCAAAATAACGATTTCCATTTTCATCCCAAACATAGACACCTTCGCCTTTTTCAATTGATAGCGGTAGTTTGTTAAAAAACGGTATCGAACACTTGTCTTCTATCTCAATTGTATTCATGCTATGCCTTCTCAAATTATTCTTCGAGTCCTGGTTGACAATACCTTCAACGTTGCTTGTTGATGTCAGGCCAGATATTGGTTAAATCAATGTTCTCCAACCCGTCCACCATTTTTTTCGAAAAGTTTTGTGTCTGAAACAGATTGTTTATCTCCCTGACACCTTTTTTGTATACCCTACGAAGATTCAACTCTTCATAAGGACAGGTGTGATCAAGCAACGGTAAATCAAAATATTTATGAATTTTTTCGATTTCAAGTTCCTCCAGGTAGACCATGGGACGTATCATCCTCACTCCGCCACCTTCCACTGAAACGACCGGAGAAAAGCTTCCAAACTTGCGATTTTGTACGATATTCATGAAAAAAGTTTCAGCAATATCATCAGCATGGTGACCATAAGCGACTGTTTGGATTTGTTTCTTTTTCAACAGCTCTGAAATCGCTCCTCTTTTCAATCTTGAACAGATGTAACAGGGATTATCAGTGTCCAGTCGGTCATCTTTCCGCAACAATGACTCATAATAAGGAACTCCAAGTTCAGAACAAAGGTCACCCAGTATTGCAGTGTGATAATTGTCGGTTTTAATATGAAGGGCAGAAAGATCGAAATTCAAATGGGAATAACGTGTTAACAGGTAAAGAATGTAAAGCAAGGTTGTACTATCTTTGCCTCCGGAAAGAGCAACGCAGATTTTGGCGTTTTCATCAATCATTGAGTAAGTTTCGATGGCCCTCACTACATCATTCAAAAACCATTTTCGCCAGTTTTTGTTAAAGCCCGAATTTAGTGCCATGATACGCCTTATCCAACAGACCGCAATGTCGCAAAGCAAGGAAAACGCTGCTGATATGCAGAGATTGGGAAAACTCGCCACTGTCGATGAGCCGCATTAACTGATCGATCTCCACAAACTCAAATTCAATGTCTTCGGTTTCGTCCAAATTTTGCTCAGCCACTTGTCGAGTTCCAAAGGCTATAAAGCTATGGACCTTGTTTGTCTGACGAGCCGGATTTGCGTAGACCGAACCCAGGCTCTCAATTTGTTCCGCTTTGCAACCAGTCTCTTCCAGCAATTCACGTTCAATAGCATCCAATGGTGATACATCCGAGGCATCGATCAGACCACAGGGAATTTCTGCACAAACTTCACGGGCTCCATGCCGATATTGCCTGACAATAAGAATTCGCTGGGCATCATCAAAAGCTACCACATGAGTCCAATCTGCCTTTTCGAAAATGTAAAACGGCTCAATAATCACCCCGGCTGCTGTTTCACACCGGTCAGCACGCAGGCTGATCCAGCGATCCTGGACAAGGTAGGTAGAGCTTAAAATCTTCCAGGGTTTTAATGTCATGATTTCGGAAATTCAGGTGACGAGTTTGAATGAAGGACTCGCTTTGCTCCTTCGTCAAATTTTTAAATTTAAGCGATTTGGTCGTTCATTTGTAGGATGAGCAACTCGTTGCCCATCAATCAAATCGATAGTCAGACGAAAACTACAATTAACCGGATGAAATTATGCAACCCGTCTAATCATTTCGAGCGCTTAATCAGCCCCAAACAAATCAATAAGACAACAGCCCCCGCAAACGCCATGATTAAAGAATCCACTCGATAATCCAAACCAATATGAATACCAAGTTTTCTGAATCCCCATTGCCCAACAATAGCGCCAATAACACCTATCACGGTATTTCCCAACAAGCCATAGCTAAAACCGCTAAGTAACTTACCTGCCAGCCAACCGGCAGCAGCGCCAATGGCGATAAACCAAACCCATTCCATAAACTGTCCTCCTTAAAGTCAACTCCTGAACTACTGGTTATTCAAAGTTAATGGCAATACAAGACACTCGTTTGGCAGAAGCAGTTATCCTGCTTCAAGAGCTATCCAAACATTATAAAAGGAATAATAACGAAGTGTCTAAAGATATGATAATCGATAATAAGACAGGATCTCGGTGATTAGCTTGGATGCTGCCGCCCGGTGTTGATAGTGGATCTCTTTTGCTTCTTCCCAGTTTCCTTTTTTAAGAGCTTCCAGAACCTGTCGATGTTCGTCCACAGATTTGCTGGGTTTTGGTCGAAGGCGCAAAGTCGTGAGGCGAGCCCTGTGTGTTTGGTCCGTGAGCGTTGCCGCCATACCGGCCAGTCTTTTATTACCGCATTGTTTCAATAACTCCTGATGGAAACGTGCATCGGCATCAGCCCATCCTTCAAGATTGTCATCTTCCAGGGCTTTATCCATTGCGACAATCGGATTTTCAAGGGCTGTGACTTCCTTTTTGGTTAACTTGCGCTTCCCCAGCAATTCAACAGCTGTCACTTCCAAAGCGGACAACACTTCGTAAATTTCCTTCATATCATCCGGCGAGAGAGGAACAACCCGCATTCCTTTTCTGGGAATCAGTTCAACCAAGCCTTCATTATGAAGCCTGATCAAGGCTT
>JANQLH010000438.1 GCA_028280735.1 SAR324 cluster bacterium
TGCCAGTAGGGACTCCCTCATCTTCTTACCCCCGAAATATGCCAGCAGCAACAGCAGCAAGGAGGTCGCCATAATATCGATACCTACACGGGGGTCAACCCCATACTCCATCATAGTATACTTCAATGGCGTAATTGCTGATCCCCAGGTAAACGCACCTGCATCGGCCATAATATTTTATCTGTTTAGGTTATCGATTGATGAATAAAAAACGATTTAACTCTTTCACTCGTCCACGGTTCAAACTTGTTTTCTAACAAAGGCTGTTGCAACGCTAGCTACAAGAATGGACGAAAGACCAAGCATGATTCCCGGAATGTCAATTTGCCACCGCGTGACGGCGAGAAATATAATCAACCCGGAGATACCAAACTTAAGCAAATAAATAACTAAAAGGCCCGGCTTTAAAGACTGCTCAAGCATGAGTTGCCCAACCAGGCGTTGCGAAACAAAAAAGTTAATCGCTACGACCACACATCCTAACAACGTTCCCTTGGCAAAGTCAACCCCGCTAAACCAGTAACCCCCGGCGACAAAAAGACCAAAAACTAATAACAATGCAGTGTTGAGAACGAATACCTTGCGTCGTTCAATCGGATCCTTGATTTTCATTTTGTTTGCTCTCTTTTAAAAATTGCTTAGACATGCGGTAGAGCGAGCGAAAACCTGCGACAAGCCCGCACATCAGCCAAAATATAAACATCCAGGGTTCAGTCCCCAGTTTGGTGTCGAGCCAGTACCCAATCAATCCCCCCACGGTAACAGAAGCAGCCATTTCGATTCCAATGACGCTGTATTTCATATACTTGAGGATTCCACCTTTTTTTTTCGCCATAAAGCTGTCTGTTCGGTCTGAGGTTGATTGCAAGCCCGTTGCGATGTGTTCCTTTAGATTGATTCATTTTTAACGGGATCTTGCGGAAATTTTTAGAGATTCCTGTTTTAAGTCAATGGATCTGAGCAAAGAATCAATTTGCCCATGTTATAAACGCTTAAGCACCGTATTCAACTTCAATCTGCAGGCTTCCGCAAAATCCTCGGGATAATGTCCGTTAATCCAACGCAATTGCGCTTCACTGAAGGCGCCTGGAGATTCCGGGAGTTTCGGCAGGAATGAATACAAAAGATGTTGATCATCCGGTGCCCGGTAAAGCCTTTTTGAGAATTCTATTGACGTGATCATTCTTGCTCCCAACTCAGCCAAGACACTTACTGCGGCATACATTGCCTGATCAATGGCATTCCTGGTATTCAAATCCGCTTCGATTATGTTGCCGATTGGCTTTGTCGTCGTCAGTTGCAGCTCCCATTGTGAAGTCTGTGCCTTGGGGACAAAAACAATGGCTTCCCGGTTATCATAAACGATCAGTTCCTGAGGATTATCTTTGCGATTATCCAGCCTTTTATTGGATCTTATGGCTTTTATAAAGGCCTGGAAAAAAGAAGTTCCGTGCTCATTCTTGTAACGTCTGATAAAATCTTCAATCAAATCGCCACAGGCAAACGGAACAAATCCTGGAAAACCTTCTTCGTCATCGGTCCCTTGGTGCCAGCCAGTCACAGATTCAGGTATCATCGCATATTGCTGATGAATCTGTTGATGGGAAGCGTGCAGCCTGTAGTGGCTTGGAGCAAAATCAAATCCAAAATTCCATCCCCACAAGGTGCGATTAAATGCAATATTTTCCATATTCCCGGGTTTGTCCAGTTTATCAAGGATGTGTTGCCGGATGGTTTCCAGCCCCGGCTCTTTAATGGTTTGCCTGGTCTCGGGTACCGCGATGTTCAGTGATTCCGCCAGTCGTATCAATGTTCTTTGGTAATAAAGGTGCCTAAGACCTTTCATATCCTTGAAACTCAGTTCGCTGATATGGTATCGCACGGCGTCGTTAGCCATATTGGCTGCGTAGTGTCCCCAGGGAATATAACTGTTTCTTCTCAGGTATTCAAATATATGGCTATCCTCCTGCCATTCTCCTACGATCTCACTGGAACCCTGGATACCGGGTCTCAATACCATTGCTTCTTTGTATGGGTCAGGGAGATAAGGATTGTTGGCAATAGCTTCAAATAAAGCATCATGGTGAATCAAAGGTTTAGGATTGGATTTCTCCGACTCTCTGAACATCATTCCCGAAGGATTGTTTTCATTATCATTGAATTCAAGACTACAGCTGATTTTTGCCAGAGCGACCAGATCCCGGTAATCGGTTGAGCTTGTAGCTAACGCTATTTGCAGGGGCCCGGGTAGCTTTTTTATTGCGTCAATCAGAATTGCTTGTTGCTCTTTTTCCGGTTTGTTTTCAATGTTTAATGACTCGATATATGAAACGTTACCAGGGGCAGGCAGGTAAATTGTGCTGGGCTTATTGACCCTTTGTTCAGCCCATTTTCTATTTATAAAAGTGGTTCCACGGAATGGAAACGGATTAGGTATTTCAAATATCCAGTCCGCTTCCGGCTCCTTGACGCTCCCATCCGGAAAATTTGGCTGGTTATCTATGATTGTCGTACCATCTAGGGTGCCCAGCTTTTCTATTAATGTGTTCTTTCGAAGGTTTCTGACTTCAAAACCGGGCTTATGGATTCCATAAAAAAAACGACCTTCCGGTAAAACAGAGGTTCTTAGTTTCATGACAGAATATAATTAGATTTCAGTGGAAAATTTGTTGTTTATACCTTTCGACCTACTATATTTGACCAGCCCAGACCAGTGTTAAAGGCGGTTAATTGGCAGTCAATCTTGAATCACCGGTTTATAAGGCTTTATTAGCCGGAAGTAATTGTTGGTTTTAACTGGAAAACGAGCGCATCATGTGAGAAAATAATTACAAAATCGCTGACAGGTGATGGCCGATGGGTATTGGTTGTCAGCTGTTTTTCTCACTTTTCCACCACTTGCTTTTGCAAGCTGCCGCAAATCATCTTTGTTAATTGATTGAAGGTAGCGGTAATAGCGTCTGAGAGTGTGCCGGCCTTCAATTTTGGGTTAAACCTAATGATAAGGAGGATGACATGCCACATCAACTGATCCCGTCTGTTGAAAAAAGAATATCATCCTGGATTGAAATTCAGAAAAAGCGTCAGGAACAGGATATGGCCGGTGAAGAGCCTAAAACAACTATAACTGTTTCCAGGGAGTTTGGTTGTGAGGGTTACCCCTTGGTAGCTAAGCTTGAATCCAGTCTGGTTTCCATAACAGGGCAATCTTGGACTATCTTTGATAATCGTTTTGTTGATCGATTGATCAAAGACAAAGAGATTTCCAAACACCTGGTGAAGTCGTTCGGAGATCGGGCCAAGTATCTGGATTACATCACGGCAGCTTTATTGCCAAATTGGAAATCCGAACCTGATGCCTTCAAGCTGATGATTGAGGCGATCTACTCAATTGCCCAGCAGGGAAACGCAATTATACTTGAGAGAGGAGCTTTTGCCATAACCAAAGACTTGCCAAACTGCTTTCACTTCAGGTTGGTAGCACCGTTAGATTATCGTGTGAGTTCGTATGCCCGTCGGACTGGAATTGATGAAGAAAAAGCACGTGGTATCATCACTGAAAAGGAAAAAGACAGGGCCGGATTTTTAAGTGATTTTTTAAACTGCAGTTTCGAACAGGATAGTTTTCATGTGGTATATAACAACAGCAAACTTCCCATAGAAACAATTGCAAATTCGATACTCGATCTATTGGACTTCTGAACAGGGCTAATTCAGGTATTATTCGGCATCAAGATCGATAACCTCTTCCGAGGCAGGGCCGATTTCGATTTCTTCATCGTCGATGGCAGCTGTAATTTGACCTTCGGATGGATTGTCAATACTTGTTTCGCCTGCTTCATCGACGCTTGATTCTTCTTCAGTACCTTCATCGGAAGAACTGATATCAGGGTAGTCGATTGATTCTTCAGGATTGGATGCCGGTTCTTCCGTTGAATCAGATGGTTCCGTTTGTTCACTGTTGTCAATGACAGGCTCGGTAATAGGTTCAACTTCTTCTGATGCCGTCTCATCGACAATCTCCGTTGAAGCCGCTGCTGCCTGGGGTGTTTCAGCAGGAAGTGCAGATTCATTACTCATTGAAGCCGTTTCCACACTTTTTATCTTTGATGTTCTGATCAGTTTTTCGCCAATGACCCTGGCCAGCCAAAGGGCGAGTTCAATATTTTTAAGCTTGTTAAAAAAACTGTATGAAATAACCATGACGCCCAGATCTTTTTCAGCTTTGATAGTCGCTGTGGATATGCTTTGGGTTACAAAACTGATTTCACCGAATACATCCCCCGTGCGTCTGAGTTTGTACAAAAATTTCCCATCTACATAAACAGAAACGCAACCCTTGATGATGATATAACAGAAAGCATTTTCAGCACCTTGCTTAATTAAAATCCTTTCTTCTCTAAAGCGAACAACTTTCATCACATTGATTAACTGACGCAACAAAGCTTCACTCATGAATTCAAAATTACGTTTATTTTTCAACAGCTTATAAACTTCTTCCTTTTTTGTTATGCTGTATTTTTCTGCCATAACTGCATCACCGTTTTAAGCCGAACGCCAATTATCGGTACTCTTAATGAAAGAAGGTCTTTTGTTGGAACGAGTTTTCAGTAATCTCTTAAGTCGCGGGATTATAAAATGATTGTAGCATTTTTTAGGTAATAATTAAAGTATTACCTAAAAAATGCCGAATTCGCAGCAGGTCAATTCCGTTAAGGAATTACGATCAATGCCCTGAAATCATTGCTTGATCCTCGCAGGCAATATCATTCGAAGACGGTGATTTTCGGTTTACCCTGTATGGGCGGTAAATTACTGCCGGTACATCATTGATGGTTGCTTCAAATTGGGGAAAACATGGATATCACATTCAAAATGAAAGTTGGCAACCATCTTTTTTGTCTTTTTTTTCAATCGTTGACGATCAGTCGAATATAACCTATACTTAATACTGTATGAATCCAGATTTTGTGGAGTGTTAGAATCCGGAATAGACGATTAAACCATCCCTGCTTCGCTTGTTTTGGCTCAGAAGTTCTGATGTAACATCGGACAACCCGGGGAGTCATATAACCAGAACGAAACTTATAACACGATTTACCAATAGATATTCATGCAGACAAATTACCGTGTTCTGATTGTGGATGATATTCCGCACAATGTGGAAATATTAGAAACCTCACTGGAAGATAAATATATTCTAGCTACAGCCGGCAGCGGTGAAGAAGCGCTTGAGATTATACCTACTTTTCGCCCTGACTTGATTTTGTTGGATATAATGATGCCGGGAATCGACGGGTATGAGGTTTGCCGAAAGATTAAAGCGAACGAGCATTTAAGCTATATCAAGATTATTCTTGTTACAGGGAAGGCATTGGTAGATGAAAGGCTGAAGGGATATGAAGTAGGGGCCGATGATTATGTGACGAAACCATTTGTGATTAGAGAACTGGAAGCAAAGATTAAAGTATTTTTGAACTTGAAACGCTCCCAGGAAATCGACCAACTGAAAACAGATCTTTTAGTATTGTTCGCCCATGAAACCCGAACACCGCTCAACGGAATCATAGGAGGATCAGATCTGCTTTTGCTTGATGATTCTCTGGATGAATCTATCCATCAAACCGTGCAATTAATATCGGAAAGTGGCCACCGCCTATTGGACTTCATCGATAAGACCATGTTTTTGTGTGAATTAAAAAGTATTCCACGATTGAAAATGATTAAGCAGTCTTATGAACAAATGGTAAAAAATGTCATTGCATCTTTATCTAAGGTGGCAAAAGAAAAAGAGGTGACGTTCGATTTTAAGTACGACGATGAATTTGATTTTGAAGCCGAGTGGATAATGATGGAAAAAGCGGTTCGATATGTTATCGATAACGCCGTTAAGTTTTCCAAAGATAAGGGAAAGGTGGAGATTACCCTGGCAAAGGAGGAAAACAATGCTGTTTTGACCATTGCTGATGATGGTGAAGGTATTCCACCTGAATGGATAGATAAAATATTTAACGAATTTTCCGTTAAAGATATTGTTCATCACCAAAAAGGACAAGGTCTCAGCTTAGCCACCACAAAACATATTCTTGAAATCCATGGCGGCGATATTACTGTATCAAGTACCGTCGATGAAGGAGCAACTTTCAATATATCGATCCCGATGCGTTGATAACAGGCATGACACGCTTCAACCAGATTATTGTCCGATATGGCAGGTTAGGATCTGTAAACGTTCAGGATAGCGGCAAAGGGATCGAAAAATCAAACACGAAACCTGTTATCAAACAGGGTTGCACTACAAAGTATATCAACATTCGTTTCGCGTAGTCCCCCCACATATCGCTCTTGCCCTGAATAGCATTTGTTTTCTCACAAAATTATTCACTTGTTTTTACCATATTTCAATCCAATGAATTTTGTTGCAATCCTGCGTTTTTTTTTCTTTAGGATGAAATAATTTATTTGTTTTAACTTAGAGAGACAATTGTTATATTACAATTGGTTAAACATTGATTTTTCGTGCTGTGTATCTAATGGTCAACAGCTTGGAATACGATAAAAGTGTGTTTTTTATTACAAAATTTAAAAATGAAATTTTTAAGAAAAAAAATATGAAACGGTGTTGTCTAAGTAAGAAGGGTGGCTGGCTTCAGTTGATTTGAAGCTAATGCATTATTTAGTATTATCAACTATTTAGGGCGATTTTTCATAGTCGGATCTCAGGAAGGTTTCTGTATCTTGCTGGAACAGAAAAGCGGAAGAAATAGTTGAATTATTGGCGGACTAAATGTTTGGCGTATGTGCGAAACAAGTAAAGAACTAGCATATTAAACACATGAGGTATTTGATTACTAGGAAACATCTGCTTGTTTTTGTTGACAAACGGTTGAAGTTCAATATTCGATCTGTCTGATTGTGGAATAATGAGAAGATCACATAATTGTAATGAACGATTGTGATAAGGAGTAAAAATGGCGTTATCAAAACTGCAATACTTCGAGGATTCAAATCTTCGCCTTTCAGAATTTACCAAAGCATTATCTCACCCAGCTCGACTTGAAATTCTGAAGACATTGGCAAAACAGGAAACCTGTATTTGCGGTGAAATCGTGGAGAAGCTGCCACTGGCGCAATCAACCGTTTCGCAGCATTTAAAGGAATTAAAAAAATATGGATTGATCAGCAGCGAAATCGACGGTCCCAAGTCATGCTATACGATAAACTGGAGTAAGCTTGAAAGCTATTTTGGACTGGTGCAGGGTTTTGCGGATAATCTTAAAAAGATGAATACCCCGTTAATGTAACAGGTGAGTCTCATAACCCCCAGATTTGAGACAAAACAGGAAAGGCCGATTGTTCTTGTGGAATGATCGGCCTTTTCAGGTTAAGTCATTCCCATGCTAAGCATTGAGGGCCTGATCAAAATCTTCGATGATGTCTTTAATGTTTTCTATCCCCACGGTTACCCGAACCATGTCCGCTGTGACACCTGCCGCATTCTGTTCTTCTTCCGAGAGTTGCTGGTGAGTTGTTGTTGATGGATGGATAACCAGCGTTTTTGCGTCAGCAACGTTAGCTACCAGGGATGCAAGCTTTACATTAC
>JANQLH010000446.1 GCA_028280735.1 SAR324 cluster bacterium
CCATGTCTCCATAGGCAACTGCAAGTGTTTCCTCTTCTTCGACCTTTTCTTTCATCCGTTCCAGCATGGCAACGGTTCCACTGGAGTCTACATTTGATAACTGCTTGTTTATCTTTTTTGTGGCCGAAGCAGTTTTAGCCCTTGCTTTTAAGGTCACCAGTTCGTTTTCGTATTGGGTAATCTTCCCTTTGAGGGTATCGATATTTTTCTGTAAGGCTTGCACAGTTTGGTTTTGCGTTTCAAACGCTTGCTTTGCCACCACCATCTGCTTGGAAAACTCCTCTTTTCTGGTCAATGCTTCCGTAGCCAACCTGTCTGCTTTCTCAGGTTCCAATTTGCCTGATTGGCCTTGCTGAAGCAGAGCCATGGCCTTGCGTTCCCAATCTGAAGAACCATTTCTTGCTTTTTCCAGATCTCTTTCTGCACGAATAGCAATTGCCTTGACTTCAGCAAAGTTCTGCATAGCCTGTTCAAGATCCTTCCTTAATTCTCTTATGCCCTGTTCCGTCATCTTCACAGGATCTTCAAGCTTATCAATGATAGAGTGAGCTTCCGCACTGCCAAGGCTAAAAACTCGACGAAAAAAACCAGCCATGATGTCTCCTTGTTATACTTAATTTTTGTTTAATGTTAGTAATTCGTTGGAATATTCAGCCAGCCCAAGACTCAAGGCATTTATGGTTCCCTCGAATTCATTAAAATCCAGATTTTCTAGTTGGAGAGTATCCCTGAAAATAACCTGCTTTCCTTCCTCGTCCACAACAAAAGCACCATGAATTAAAGTGCGGTTCATTTGCAGAAGCCTCATAAAATGCTTTTCAGAATGATTACTGATCCCGTATATCAGTTGTTCGAAAATCAGAATGGTTTCTTCACAGTCGATAATCAGGTTGTAAATTCCCTTGTCTTCGTTTGAAACAACAATCAGTTCCTCTTTCTCATCCCTGTGGATGACATCCAGGCCCAGTGTTTCGGCGTATTCGACTATTTTTGAAAAATACTGGCTCATATGACAAACTCTCTATTTGTAGGTTTAAAACAGGAAAACTTATTTTATACCAATTAGTTGAAAATCAGAAAGCGAAATCTTTACTATTTTTTGCAGACTATTGTAAGGATAATTACGACGGATTAATAGAGTTTTTTACGCTTATTCGAAGGAAGAATGTTCATTGCTTCCCGATATTTAGCAACCGTACGGCGAGCAACCTTAATTCCGGCATTGTCGAGAAGTTCGGTCTTTATCTGCAAATCGGTATAAGGCTTCTTTTTGTCTTCAGACTCAATAAGCTTTTGAATATAGTCTTTTATCTTTTTAGAAGAGATTATATCACCATCTCCTTGGTCAATACCGCTCGTAAAGAAATACTTTAGTTCAAATATACCCTGAGGGGTATAAACATATTTGTTGGTTGTAATCCGGCTTACTGTGGATTCATGGACTTCAATGTCCTCGGCAACATCTTTGAGAACCAGCGGTTTAAGGTAATCAATGCCTTTTTCAAAAAACTCGGACTGAAACTTCAGAATGCTTTTTGTAACACGATAGATGGTTTTCTGCCGTTGTTCTATACTTTTCATTAGCCAGTCACCGGCTTTGATTTTCTCAAGAATATATTGGTAAGTCATGTCCTGTTCACCTTCACCCTCTTTTTTGGTCTCTGCCGGCTCTTCCTTGTTCTCTTGAAGAAGTTTTTGGTAATACGGGTTAATTCGTAACCGGGGAATACTGTCCTGGTTCATACTGACCACATATTCGCTGCCGCGTTTGTAGATAAAGACGTCAGGAACAACGTATTGTGTTACTTCACCGCCAAAAGGTCTACCCGGTTTGGGCTCAAGCTCGGTGATTACCTGGTAGGCCTTGACAACCTCCTGAATATCAGCCTTTTGGAGCCTTGCTATCCTTTTTAAGTCCTTTTGTTCAAGAAACTGCATATTCTCTGTGATGATTTTCATCGCCAGCGAATTAGACATACCCAAAACGATCAACTGGTTTTTCAGGCATTCCTGCAGAGTTCTGGTTGCGACGCCGGGCGGATCAAATAACTGAATTCGTCTGATTATCCTTTCCAGCACACCGCATTGCTCGTTACTCACCTGTGAAATATCGACTTCTTCTTCAAATTCCTCTTCCTCATCAAGCACCGGAATTTTCTTTTTCCTGCCTTTTTTCTTGATCGCCACTTTTTCACGAGTCTCATGAAAAACATCAAACATTGCTAAGGCTTCATCATCAGTATCCGAATCAATTTCGTTGTTCAGCAACAATTTTTTGACCAGTTTGTGAAGCGGAGGTGTTGTAGCCAACAGTTCCCTGACAGAAATGGAAAGATACCCCTCATCATCAATGTTGCCAATAATGAACTCGGCGATCTCCTTTTCGGTGTCGGTCATTTTTGACAGATCCAACTGCCAAAAAAGGTGATCCATCAGGGAGGATTCTCGGGAAATGGTTGCTTCAAGTGGATTGGAGTGATCGTCCGAATCGCTGGTGCGGTTTTTAACATCCTGCATTACTCCGGCACCGGACTCGATATAGTTTTGCCATTCTTCATCGTAAGACAGCTGCACCTGCTCATCAACTAGATTGGTGGCTTCCGTTGTTTCCTCAGGTTTCTTTTCGGTTGACTCATCCTCTTCTTCAACCGGTGTGATCTCAAGGGTCGGGTTTTCGATCAAACTTTGGTCGATTAGCTCTTCCAGTTCTATTCGCGAGAGTTGAAGAAGTTTTATCGCCTGTTGTAATTGTGGGGTCATAATGAGCTGTTGGCTCATTCGCATTTCTAACCCCATTCGCATGGAAACCATGATGATTCTTTTTTAAGCAATAATTATGAAAAATCTACAACTGACTTGAAAGTCCAAGTCAACCAGATGCGTTTATCTAAAAACTACCGCTACTTATTGTCTATTAATAACATGATCTATATCTTTAAAACAACAGTTTGTCAAAATGGAGAAGGATTATTGGTTGCTCGATTATTGTTTGCATAAAACCATTTCAGGCCCGCTGGTACTCCAAGGGTCATGCTTTCCAATATTCCTGAAGCGGACTGGCCTACAAGCTCTTCAATACGACCTTTTCATGAATTTCTTGTCTTGTTCCGTTCTTTTAATCTGTTGATCACGGAACTCGGTTTGCAGTTTGTCTCCTGCAAAGCATCCAATCCCGACTGACCTTCAAAAGGTTCCATGATTCTATTTCCGGTAAAAGTCTGCAGTATATCAAACTCTGCGGGTGTCAACTAATCGATAAAATCAAAATAAGCATTCTCATTCATATCTAAAGCAACACAGTCGTGAGAGCAATTATTGGTGATTCAAATTAACGTTACCTGGAGGCTTGCACATTGCATTAGAGCAGGTTCACTGGTAGATTAACAAGTCAGTTTCTACCTTTTTCCAAAACCATTGATTCGCCTGAAATTATCAGCGTTTTGATTTTCTTGTTTATTTATAGATAGTTGCATCGTAGTAAAACGAAAATGACCTTATTGAAGATTGTCAACACAAATGAACTACTTCATTCCGTGGACAGTTTGTCGGAAATTGATGGCAAGCTTTCGGAAATTGTCAGCGACATTATCAGTCATGTCCGGGCTAAAGGCGATCAGGCTTTACTTGATTACACCCGTGAATTCGATAAGGTACAGCTGAAAAGTATCCGGGTGGCTAAGGAAGACCTGGCAAAAGCTAATAGCTCGATGGACAACAGGACCAGGCAAATACTTCAGCAAGCTATTGAAAACATCACGGAGTTTCACCAGCATCAAAAACAGGAAAGTTGGAGCCGTTCATACGAAGATGGATCTTTGTTAGGGGAAAAGGTGACTCCTTTGGACAGAGTGGGTATATACACACCGGGAGGTAAAGCATTCTATCCTTCCACACTGATTATGAATTCCCTTCCGGCACAAATAGCCGGGGTTGAATCCATAGTAGTAGCATCTCCTCCCGGATCTGACGGATTACCTCATCCCCTGGTTCTGGCGATTTGCGATTTGTTGGGATTGGAAGAAGTATTGGCCGTCGGCGGAGCGCAAGTCATCGCAGCCCTGTCCTTTGGGACTGAAAGCATCGATCCCGTGTGTAAAATAACAGGACCGGGAAATAAGTACGTGGCAGAGGCCAAAAGACAGGTGTTTGGGAAAGTAGGCATCGACTCCATAGCTGGTCCCAGTGAGATAGTGATTTTACATGATGACCCCGACATACCTGCGGAGTTTTTGGTCAGGGATTTGCTTACTCAAGCGGAGCATGATGAAGATGCCCGGGCCATATTGATAACCACACTTCCAAGCATTGCAGCTGATGTGCAATCGAGAATTGAAACTCTTGTTCCGAAGCTGCCGAGAAAAGAAATCATTGCAAAGTCGCTTCAATCCAACGGTTGCATTGTGGTTGTGGAGGACGTTGAAGAAGGAGTTCAACTGGTAAACAAGATTGCCCCGGAACACTTGGAACTGATGGTTACAAACCCGACTGTTCTTGACAGCGTAAAGAATGCGGGAGCAATTTTTATCGGGAAATGGTCTTCAGAAACCATTGGGGATTATTTTGCAGGTCCGAATCACACAATACCAACTTCAGGTGCTGCGAAATATGGATCTCCGCTTTCGGTTCGGGATTTTCAAAAACACTCATCATTGATCGAATATTCACAACAACGATTACAAAAAGAAGCGGATTATATTGCGGAATTTGCTGATTTGGAAGGTTTGAATGCTCATGCAGAAGCAATTCGTATCAGACTAAAATAAGGAAAGTATGTCACGTCGAAATGTGTTCCAACGAAAAACCAAGGAAACTGATATTAAGGGATTATTGAACCTGGAAGGTTCAGGAAAAGCAACTATCCAGTCGGGCATTGGATTCTTAGACCACATGCTCGATCTGCTGACTTTTCATTCCGGTTTTGATTTAGAATTGACCTGCAAAGGAGACTTGGAGGTTTGTGCCCATCATTCAGTTGAAGACATTGCCCTAACATTGGGTGAAGCCTTTTTGGCTGCCTTGGGTGATAAAAAAGGGATCAAGAGATACGGACACTGTTTTCTGCCTATGGATGAAACCATGAGCAGAACAGTCATCGATCTATCCGGCCGACCTTATCATGTTTTCAAAGGTGAGTTTTTAACAGAAAACATAGGAACGTTGCCGACCGAAATGATAAAACACTTTTTTTGTTCATTCTCGGTAAGCTCAAAGACAACCCTTCACCAGGAAATTCTATACGGTGATAACGATCATCATAAAGCAGAATCACTATTCAAAGGGTTAGGAAAATGCCTGTCTCAAGCTGTTGAAATAGTATCCGACCAGGTGCCTTCTTCTAAAGGTGTTTTATAGAATAGTTCGGAATTTCGGATAAGTGTTCCGAATCCCGAATATCCGGATTGATCAAGCAGTTTCTACTTTTGAGCGCAATGCTGCCTGTAATTGATCCCAGGCTTCCGGCTTGGCTCCTCCGCATTGTGCCACATTCGGACTTCCACCACCGCGAGCCTCAATGATCGGAGCCAACTCTTTTACCAGGTTTCCAGCATGAACTCTTTTTGTCAGGTCTTTGGAGACTGACAATATGACGGAAATTTTCTCGGTCCCAGTAATTTTTGCCAGCAAAACAACTCCCGATTCTATATTGCTTAAGAACGTTCCCGCCTGCGACTTAAGATCTGAAGCATCTGTTTTCATCATCAGCAAATTAATGTCGCCAACCTTTTCGACGCTTTTCAGAGCTTTTTCCGCAGCAACCTGTTGCAATTCTTTTTGAAATTGTTCTATCTGCTTTTCCTTTTCTTTCAACTGGGCAAAAACCTGTTCCAACCTGCTATCCACATCCGTCATCGGAACCTTAAGCTTTTGAGAAATCCCTTCCAAGGCATTGATACTATTTTGTACAAATTTTACTGCATCATCACCGGTTATCGCTTCAATTCGCCGAATACCTGCAGCAATGCTTTCTTCGGAAACAATCTTCATCAGACCTATATTTCCGGTTTTGGAGGTATGGCAACCGCCGCAAAGCTCCTTACTGGATTCACCGGCAGTGATAACCCTGACCGTATCACCGTATTTTTCTCCGAAAATAGCCATAGCACCTGCTTTCACCGCATTGTCAAAATCCATTTCCGCAGACACGACCTCGCCGTTTTCTCTTATATCATGATTAACGATGCTTTCTAAATCATTGATCTGTTCCGGTGTTAACTGGGCGTAATGGCTAAAATCGAACCTGAGTTTTTCTGAATTGACAAGGGAACCGGATTGCTTCACATGATCCCCCAGCACTGTTCTCAAGGCGGATTGTAACAAGTGAGTGGCAGTGTGATTGGCTTGTGTTGCAATCCTTTTATCAGCCGCTACCATAGCTGTAACCGGGCTACCGGCCTTAATTGAAACACTTTCTGTAGTTGTCGATACAACTTCGCCTTTACTCAGAATAAGACCGGCCACAGGGCTTTGGGTGTCATTCACAACGATTCTGAACTCATCATGAATGATTTCACCGGTGTCGCCGACCTGTCCTCCGGATTCGGCATAAAAAGGTGTTTCAGCCAGCAGAACCTCGACGTTATCCCCGGTTTTAAGTTGATCAACTTTTTTACCCGACTTGAGAATTGCGGACAGTTTTGTGCTAATTTGCAGATTATCATAGCCGACAAAAGAGTTTCCAAGCTTTTGATCAAGTAAATCGAGATAAACCTGGTTGACTTTCAAATCAACTTTTTTTGCACCCTGGTCTGCTTTCGCACGGTCTCTTTGTTCCTGCATGCAGGTTTCGAATCGCTCTCTGTCAAAATCAAGCCCTGCGTCTTGCAGCACATCTTCTGCCAGATCAACCGGAAATCCGTAAGTATCGTATAGTTTAAATATTTCCTCTCCATCAACCTTTTTGGAGCTGTCATTTTTATATTTTTTCAACACTTCATCCAGAATTTTCATTCCATGGTTTAAAGTGGTGGAGAACCGTTTTTCTTCCTGCAGTAACAAGATTTTTATGTAATCTTTGTTCTCAACAATTTCAGGGTAGGCATCTTTCATCATTGGTACAAACACATCAACCAGCTCTGAAAAAAAGCCGGGCTGATATCCCAGTTCTTTACCATGTCTGGCAGCACGTCTAATGATTCTGCGCATGACATATCCTCGCCCTTCGTTTGAAGGAATGACACCATCAGAAATCAAGAAAACGGATGCCCGAATATGGTCTGAGATCACCCTTGCGGATACTGTGGCTGACTCTTCATCTTCCTTTTGGGCCGGAGCATTCTTTTTCAGATAATCAACCAATCCACTAAGCAGGTCTGTTTCATAGTTGGATTTGAAGCTTTGAATCACCGATGCAATCCTTTCAAGACCCATACCCGTATCGATACTTGGATTAGGTAAAGGTACCCTGGTGCCGTCTTGTTCCTGGTTATACTGCATAAACACGAGGTTCCACACTTCCAGGTAGGTCCCGTCGTCATCTTCAAGAGCTTGTTGGACCGATTTTCCTTCCGGCAGCGGATTCAATTCAAAGTGAATTTCAGAACACGGTCCACAAGGTCCTACGTCCCCCATGGACCAGAAGTTTTCCGATTCACCAAGCCGACCTATTTTTTCTTCAGGAATACCAATGTTTTTGTTCCATATCTCAAAGGCTTCCTGATCATCTTCAAATACTGATACAACAAGCTTTTCTTCAGGAATTCCCAATACTTTTGTCAAATACTCCCAGGCGTATTCAATTGCTTCGGTTTTGAAGTAGTCTCCAAACGAAAAGTTACCCAGCATTTCAAAAAAAGTGTGATGCCTATCGGTACGACCCACGTTTTCAAGGTCATTGTGTTTTCCACCAGCTCTCATGACTTTTTGAGACGTTACCGCTCTTTGGAATTCAGGTACCTGGTTACCCAGGAAATAATCTTTAAACTGGTTCATTCCTGCGTTGGTAAACAGGATCGTCGGATCGTTATGAGGAACCAGAGAGGAACTTCGAACATGCTTATGATCTTTCCCCTCAAAGAATTCGATGAATGATTTCCTTAAATCGTTGCCTGTCATCGTCATGGTGACAACTCCATTGAAGATATGGTGTTTACACTTTACGTGGATGATATATACACTCTACGTTCAAACCTA
>JANQLH010000455.1 GCA_028280735.1 SAR324 cluster bacterium
GACCTGGGACAATCGATGTTTAATGATACTGTATTCAGAAGCACAGATCTGAACGGTGCGAATTTAACAGGAAGCATATTTGACAAAACCAATTTTCGGAATGTTAATTTTCAGAATGCGGATTTAACTAGTTCGATATTCGAGAATACAAACTTCAGAAATGCGAATTTTGCAGGAGCGACCTGGATTAATGGTGAAAAATGTCTTTCAGGTTCCATCGGTTACTGCATCACCAACAATGTTCGAAACGCAGTTGAAAACAAGCGCTGCAACGACTGTAGCCTTCCCTATGGATATTTCAAGGGAGCGGATCTGACCGAAGTGTCCCTAAATGGTTCGAATCTTTATCGCTCCAATCTATCGGGCTCTGATTTAAGAAATGCCAGGATTTCCGAATCCAATTTTGAGCAATCCACTTTTCGTAATGCAGATTTAACCAATGCGGTTATTAAAGATTCTAACCTTCAATGGATTAGTTTGAAGGGGGCCAAACTCTCCAGGACCGATTTTTCAGGGTCCAACCTGTCCGATTCGATTTGGGTCGATGGTCAAACCTGTAAAAAAGGTTCCATAGGACGCTGCATCACCGAGCCATTAATGCAATTGATCGGAACCAAATCATGCAAGAATTGCCGGTTACATTTTGTTGACTTGAGAAATCGTAAATTGCTGTGGTTCAATCTAAATGGTGCAAAGCTTGTGGGAGCTAATTTGGAAGGAGCAAATCTCACAGGAGCCTTTTTAAAAGATGTGGATTTTTCCCAGGCTAATCTAACCAATGCCAATTTCAGAGGAGCCGAGCTTGTAGGCGGAAACCTCGAGGAAGCTGATTTGACCAACGCTGATTTTAGCGGGGCAATCTGGATTGATGGCAGACTTTGTAAAGAAGGATCTATAGGCATTTGTTTATAAGGATAAACGGGAATCTCACTTAATCGTTTTATTGTAAAGGGATTGTAACAATCATGAGTAAAGAGCAGCCTTTGGCTCTTGTTGTGTTAGCAGCCGGCTTAGGGAGCAGATATGGCGGATTCAAACAATTGGATGAAATTGGTTCGGCGGGCGATACCATCATGGATCTGTCCATCAAAGATGCTATTCAAGCGGGATTTACCAAAATAGTGTTAGTTATAAACCGGGAGATATCAAACCAGATTCACAGTAGAATATTTGTCAAGCATCAGCAACATGTTGAAATTCAATGCGTTTACCAAGACCTGGATCTATTGCCCGGGGGATTCTCCCTACCTGTGGAAAGAAAAAAACCGTGGGGTACGGGTCATGCCATTCTGGTAGCCCGTGAAGCCGTGTCAGGTCCTTTTGCCGTAATCAATGCCGATGATTTTTATGGTTTTTCAGCTTACCAACAGATGAGTAACGAGTTGGTTACGTTGAAACCTGATTCTTCTGATTATTGCATGATTGGATATCGACTTTCTAACACCCTCTCAACTCATGGCGGAGTGTCAAGAGGCATGTGCAACGTCTCTGGAGACTACCTTTCATCCGTCAGGGAAATTTCGGATATTCAACAAAAAAATGACGTTATAAAAGGTGCAGCAGAGGGCAGGTATCTCACGCTATCTGCTGACAACATTGTTTCAATGAACTTTTGGGGTTTCACTCCCAAGGTGTTTGAGTTGTTGGAAAACCGCTTTATTACGTTTTTGCAAGACAATTTGGAGCGTCCATTTGCAGAGTTTTTCATTCCCGATGTTTTGGATTACGCGATTCATAATGATCTCGGCAGAGTAAAAGTTCTCCCGACGACTGAAAGATGGTTTGGGGTGACTTTTCGTCAAGATCGTGATGAGGTAAAAAAAGGAATACGAGATTACCTGCAAAGCAGGGAGGAAGGGTTCTGATTGCTCCGATCAACTATATGAAAAACCAGTATACAAGCGTTCCAAAATTATTTTAGAATCACGAATCAAGATTCAAACATAAGAAATTGAAGGCGAAACCGGATGAAATTATCTGATTATCTTTGTGAAGATGGAATTTTGATGAATCTGACAGGAGCGAATAAAAAGGAGATTATTCACAACCTTGTCAGCTTACTAACAAATACGGTTGAAATTACAGATGCCAACAATATCGTTCACAAACTTGAAGAACGAGAAGAACTAAAAACAACCGGAATCGGCTCCGGCATTGCAATTCCTCACTGCAAGAGTTCCGAAGTTACAGAGGTTCAACTTGTTGTTGGTATATCCAGGGAAGGAATTGATTTTGAATCGTTGGATAATAAACCGGCACATTTCTTTTTTCTGCTGGTAGCACCTGAAAAAGGCGGGGCAGAGCATCTGAAAGCAAGTGCGAAAATCGTACGCTTATTCAGAGAAGAATCCTTCAGAGAAAGCTTGCTTTCAATGAACAAGCCTTCGGAAGTACTGGCATTTATTGAAAAAAATGAATAACAAGGCCGTATAATCCCTTTATTCTCGCTCTAAGACAGCCAAAACCGAGCATGGCAAATATCCTTGTTATTACCCACGGCAATCTTGCAGATGAATTTGTCAGTATTGCCGAAAACATTGCTAAATCGGCAAACAAGATTATCCCAGTCAGTTTTGAACTCACCCTGGATCAATCCGAATATCCTGCCAAGATGGCAGAGGCCATGGAATCTATTGATCCAAATGAGCCGACCATCATTCTTACCGATCTTTTTGGCGGGACTCCAAGTAATTTTGCAATTCCCTACATTCAAAAAGACAAAGTGGAAGTTATCACCGGTTTAAACATTCCCATGTTAGTCTACTTGATGACTCAACCGCCCGGAAAGAGCATTGAAGAGCTTTCAAACGGAGCAAGACAGGCAGGTAAGGACGCCATAATTATCGCTGGAGAGTTCCTGCAATAAAATCGCAATGAATAAAACCTACTATTTTGTTCGACTATTGGCCAGATTGCTGGACCTACTAACGGTTGGCCTTTGCCTGCTAATTATTAAATCAGTAAACCCGGATTTTAACGGGAATCCACTCGTGTGGTACCTGGTTTATAATTTTCTCACTATCCTGTTGAATGGCCAGACCTTGGGGAAATACAGTTTTACTTTGAAGACAAAGTCAAATAGCAAAGGATTTAACAGAATTGTGACTCTTTTAATTCGAGAGGTATTGATTTTATTATTGCTTCCAATACTGGCAATCAATCTTTTGTTTGTTGCCCGCATTCCTTTGCATGATCGAATCAGCAGAACCAAGGTGGTTAGAAATGAGCCTTAAATCGGCAGTTGTCAGATGTCCAATATACGGTTCGGTATTATTGGAGGAAAATGAACTTAAGCTTATAGACAGCCCGTTTTTTCAAAGACTCAGACATATTTCACAGTTGGGATTTGCATCATTCGTGTTTCCCGGAGCAGTCCATACTCGCTTTTCACACTCCTTAGGTGCTATTCATTTGGCCGGAATGGTATTTGATCGATTGATCAGCAATTCCGTTCATTCCCTGGCAGAACATTATACAAGCGAACAAATTGCCTATTTCCGTCGCATCCTAAGGCTTTCCGCCCTATTGCACGACGTTGGACATCCGCCCTTTTCCCATGCAGCTGAATCTCTTTTGCCTCCTTTAAGGAGTTTGGAATCATCCCTTTTTTCCAGCTATTCGGATAATCGACAATCTACCCATGAAGATTTTTCCCAAATGATTATCCAGTATCTGGCAAGTGAAGAAAAAGATTTGAGTGAGTCAGAAGCAACCGATATTATTTGCATTCTTTCCAAGAATAAATCCCCATCTGAAAGAATGAATGCAAAAGACGGAAAACCGATGGTCTATCCATTGTTATGCCAATTGATTAACGGTGAAATAGATGTGGATCGGATGGACTATCTGCTTAGAGATTCCTATTTTGCGGGAGTTCCATATGGAAAATATGATTTGGATCGATTGATTAACTCATTTGTTTGCTGCCTTGAAACGTCAACCAATCAGTTTTTGCTTGCGTTAGATGGCGAAGGAGTCCCTTCCTACGAGATTTTTTTATTGGCAAGGGTTCATATGTTCCACCAGATCTATTTCCATAAATCGCTTGGGGCATACCGGCATTATTTGGTGAGGGCTTACGAGGAAGGTGAGATTGATTACAAAATTGATGGGTCGGTGGAAAATTTTTTGAATTTGACTGAAACCCGATTGCTTGAAGAATTTCGAACCAATCGGGAAAGAAAATGGTCCGGACGGATTTTCAATAGAATTCCGGCAAAAAGCTTGATCAGGGTAGAAAATTCGGAACCTGAAAAGTTAAGGCGATTAAACGAGGTAAACAATATATTGAAAGATAAGGGGATTGAAACAATATTTTCCCATTCCTCTAATAACTATTCCTCCCAGCTCAAAAACAACCCAATAGACCAGGAAACCATTTTGGTAGTTGACGAAGAGATGGGGCGCACAACGATCGTTCCGCTGGCTGAAAGATCCACCTTGCTTGGTGTTGAATCAAAACAGATCGAAATTCATCAGCTCTACGTCCATCGTGAAGATTATAAGGCAGCAATAACACTGGTCCCTCACGCCAACGACTAGCTTGAAACAGTCTTTTTCAGCTTTTTGATTAAGACTTTGGCTCTGAGTTTATATTTTGTCCCTTGCCACCTGCTTCGAGGTTTTGGTACAGATACCACCATTTCCAGCTCTTTAACTGCATCCGTAAATCTTTCTGCTGTAATAAGAAACTCAGCTTTGAGCATTCGTGATACCAAATAATTCGGATCAAGGTTGATTGCACGATCGATCAATACCAGTGCCTTCTGTTGATTCCCTCCAAATATAGCTGGAACATGCTGATACCAACTTGCCAGACCTGCCATGGCAACAGCATTTTTGGGATCCAGTTCAATTGCCTTTTCAAATCCGTCTTTAATAGTATCGCGCTTATAGATCGATCTCATGATTCCTTCAAGCAAGGCCCCTGAACCGGAGTTCAGCGAAAGCCAGGTATGGGCATAGCTGTTTTGAGGGTAACGACTGACCGCATCTTGTCCAAATTGGATCCCTTTTTTAAAAAATGCTGCTTTTTTCTGAGGATTCCCTGTCTGCTCAGCCAGGGTCCAGAAACAGCGAGAGAGTTTCCATTCAATGTCTTCACGCAAATGGGAGTAGCGAAGTGCTTTTTTATAGTACGACAAAGATAACTCAAGATTACCAGGAAGCTCCTGGGTCTCATAAAGCCTGTCCGCCACTGAAATATAGTAACGACTCAAAATCAAGGCATCTGTGTCAGTCAATGCGGACAGGGGGGGCGAAAAGCTGATGCATACTATGCACAATAGAAGTCTGATCGATTTTCCTGACATCTTAACCTGGGGATTGTTTACTTTTTTGTGATTATCCATTAGTTTCAATGATCGTGCAGATCACCGTTCTTTCCTGCCTCGGGCCATCAAATTCGCAAAAGAAGATGTTTTGCCAGCGGGAAAGCCCGAGTCTGCCTTCAATTATGGGAATAGTCTCGCTGGGGCCCACAAGGCCCGCTTTAATATGTGAATCACCGTTTCCATCCTGCTTATCATGTATCCAAACCCCTCTTGGAATAATTTTCCGTAAGAAATTTACGACATCTGTTTGAACGCTTTCATCCCAGTTTTCCTGAATCATGATGGAAGAGGTGGCACCTTGTGAGTAAACGTTGATTATTCCTGTTTTTACACTACTTGCTTCAACCGTACTTTTTACTTGATCGGTTATATCTACAAGTTCTTCTCGTTTATCGGTTTTAATCCTTATTGCTTTTTGCATGGTTTAGCTTGCCTTACAAATATGGAAAAGCGAAAAATTATTTCCTTTCCTGATCGTTTAGTTCAGACAGGAATAAAAGTCTCACAGTCATTTCCTGCCTTTGATTTATTTGAATTGAGTTGATATTGTCAAATTCATTTTGGATTTCTGCAATGTTAAAATGAGACCGACAAATGAATCAAATAACATTTACAAAACCTGACGATTGGCATTTACATCTTCGTGATGAAAAACAGATGGCGTCTGTTGTTATGCACACAGCCAAGTATTATAAAAGAGCCATTGTAATGCCGAATTTGTCCAATCCAGTATTCACATTGGAACTTGCCCAGCAGTATCGTGAGCGCATTCTAAAAGCATTAAGGGATGATACGGCTTTTGAACCACTAATGACGATTTATCTGACAGGGGATACCAGCAGTCAACAAATTGTTGAAGCTAAAGACAGTGGAATCATACATGCGGTCAAGCTTTATCCTGCAGGGGCGACCACTAACTCGGCCCGGGGAGTAAGCAATCTGGACCAATGCGATGCCGTATTCAGAACGATGGAAAAAATCGGTGTACCGCTTTCTATTCATGGAGAAGTGACTGATTCGGAAATCGATATTTTTGATCGGGAAAAGGTGTTTATTGAAAAGCATCTTTCAGTATTGGTTAAAAGGTACCCGGACTTAAAGATCATTCTTGAACACATAACGACAAAAGATGCTGTGCAATTCGTTGAATCCTGCTCAAACAATGTAGGGGCTACGATTACAGCGCATCACATTTTGCTTAACAGGAATAATATACTAGTGGGAGGTATCCAACCGCATCATTTCTGTTTGCCGGTTGTGAAAACTGAGGCGGACCGACAGGCGGTTTTGAATGCAGCTACCAGCGGAAACCCAAAGTTTTTTTTAGGTACGGATAGTGCTCCTCATGCTCGACAGGAAAAAGAGTCAGCTACCGGGAAAGCAGGAATTTACAGCTCTCCTGTCTCTCTGCCGATCTATATTGAAATGTTTGAACGAGAGAATAAGCTTGACCAACTGGAAGGTTTTGCTTCGTTTTTCGGGGCAGATTTTTATTCCTTACCGCGAAATCAGGAAACGGTGACATTCAAAAAAGAAGAAAGTACCGTCCCTGGCAGATATGATTATGCAAATGATTATGTAGTTCCTTTGAAGGCAAACGAAACGGTTCAATGGAAGTTGGCGGAATAGGACTGCAACTGGTTGATGCTTTGAGTTGCAGGAGTTCAACCGGTTACAGACTTTCTATCTCAACTCCGAATTCTTCCTTGATTGACAGAATCAAATCTCGATCGTGTTCCATTCCGGCGTAACGAATTTCGATTAAAATTTTGTTGATGATAACATTAAAATCATCAGCATCCGAAATTTTTGCGATCATGCTTTTTAGCCCTGAACGACGCAAATTCTCAAGCACGGCGAATCGAATCCTTTCCTTTACTTGAAGAATCGACGATTCTTTTTCATTTCTAAAAAAGTATTCAATTTCTGACTGGTTTTTCCCCAGCAAAGCCAGGGTAATCCATTTGGTGTAGATGTTTCCGCCGTCAT
>JANQLH010000457.1 GCA_028280735.1 SAR324 cluster bacterium
AGATATGCGGAGGTTTCATCTACCCCGCTTTTGCCGATAACTACCGACGTTTTGCATGATCTGGGGAAATCCCCGTAAATAAGATGGGCAAATGTCAGGGGATAAATACCCAAATCCAGTAATGCACCACCTCCCAGGTCCGGGTTGTATAATCGATGCTTAGGGTCAAACTCCCGGTTAATGGAAAAATCTGCTTGTACCATGAAGACTTCTCCTATTGCACCGTCCTTTATCAATTCGACCATTTTCAAAGTGGCTGGGTGAAACCTGCTCCAGACAGCCTCCATCAGGAAAAGGTTCCTGTCCCGGGCCAAACCAAACATCTCCCGGGTACATCTCGCATTCAAGCTGATCGGTTTCTCACATAAAACATGTTTACCTTTGTTCAGGGCAAGAATGGTGTGTTCATAGTGAAAATTGTGGGTGGTACCAATGTAAACAACATCGACATCGGAGTCTTCGACAAGTTCCTCATAAGAATTATATACCGTGGGATGACCGAATTTATTTGCAAACTGTTCTGCCTTACCAGGTGTTTGGGAGGCAACAGCCATCAGTTCGGCTTTTCCAAGGGGCTCCAGACAGGTTGCAAATTTCTCGGAAATGTTTCCACAGCCAATGATTCCCCAACGGATCGTCATGGTGTCTCCTAGGTGGTTATTTATAGGGTCTATTTGCGTAATGACACTTGTTAACAATGGATAGTATAGATATCCAGACAATGATTGCGCAACTATTCAAAGCTTTATTGTGTTGAAACTGTAGGATGGATAACTCCGATTCCCATCAGCCGGTCTTGCAAGTGTTAAAATGACGGGTAACCGAGTTACCTGTCCTGCAAAATCAAGATTGTTTTGAATAACCGATAATCAATTGATAATTGTGAATGGGTAATTTTGTGGGAAGGGAGAACGGGCAAACTTTGTTTGCCCACCTGTCTGGCGGAAACTGCTGAAGGACGGAGGATGCTGAATCTATCAGGTCACTTCAACATAGGGTATATCCAACAGATCGGCTATTTGCTGAAGCTCTATTTTATAATCCCCATAGACAAGGGAAAAATGATGTTCCAGCTTTTCCTTCATGATGAAATCCAGAACCTTTTGTGCAGGAATGTCAAATCGAATTACCCCGGATGTCCCGGTAAAAGCCATGGGAGCTGAGATGATTTCGCCAGTGCCCACAATCATCTTCTTTTGATTTTGCGATTGGCTGATCCGCACAAAAGTCACTCGCCCAGGCTTTAAGGTGAATTCATATAAAAAAGGCTTTTTGCGATTGGTATGGATCTGGGCGCGAACTTCTTTGTCGGGATCAGCCATAGAGAGAGGAGCCAAACCGCAATGCCAGAACACGCCTGTATCATCTTCCACATTGATATCTACCAAATCGGAAAGAAAAACGGCGGAATTACCTAAAATTTGAAGCATCAGTGATGTTAGCGAACCGAACAGATCGGCTTCACAAGCAGCGGGAATCCTGTCTTCATTCATCATGGACATGGGCCCACAAGCCGCACAACCAAGTTCGGTAAAAAATTCCGGCCAACAGCGCACGGCTAATCCGTCCACCTGTTTTTCTGCCGCGATCTGTTTGAGGGAGCGATACACCTTAAAGCTCTTGATTAAGGGCTCTTTTTCCATTTCAGACAGATTCACCACTTGTTGATCCACCTTGGCATGAATCTCTTCCACTGCCTGATCCGGTGTGGCGGAAACCTTGACCAGGAATTCCATTAAATCAGCTTTTTGAACATCGACACCGCACCATTTTTTTAGTTCCACCGCGTCATACTCACAAGCATCGAATCCGTCGGGATGATCACCAATCACCAGCAGTTTTGCTTCGGAAAGTCTGTTGACTGTCATGGCCGCTCTGGCAAAGCTTTCTATCTTTTGCAAAGCTTGCTGGTTGTCCGGTTGGCTATGGAGATAATCAAAGCTGATACCGGCCTTACCCAGCGCATGAGCCGCAAGATTTGATCCGCAAAGGGAGTTTAATCTCAATCTGCCCCCTTCCCTCGATTCCGGGAAGGACCAGATTAAGGTAGGAACACCAAGGGCCTTTGCTAATTCAACAGTCATAACGGCATCGGTAAACGTTACCTGGATGATCAACAGGGCGTCCGGTTTCTGCTGATCCAAATGTTGAATGGCCTTTTTTACAGCGTCCCCATCGCACAGCAACTCTTGGTGGCCCGTTGTTTTCAGATTTAAACTCTGCAAGGATTTCCAGGCTTTTTCCGCCATCTCTTCTGCGAAAGGGATATCGAAAGTGGTTCTTGCCAATCCCACCACGCCAATTCTCGGACTTCTGGATTCCATAAAGCTTTCCTGTTTAATGGGGTTGCTGATTATGTGGAATAATTTTTTGGAAAATCGGGACCAAATCCGGGAGGGCTAACTCCTGCTTCAAACGCCCTGTGCTGATGCCAGGGTTTGGCTTGTCGATCAGTCAGGTTGCCAATGGTTTCTGCATAAGGGACCGCATTCTCCATCAATTCTTTCTCCATTGATGCCAAATCGGGAAATGACTGGGCGGCCTGCCACCAGATCGCTCTTCCAGCCAGGTATCCACTTGCTCCTGCCTTATAGGCATAAGTTAGGATATTCTGAAAAGTCTTCATATCGGCACCGGCACTTAACATAACCCAAGGTACCTGACTGATTTGATCCAGCCGGTCAAACCATTCCTGGCAGTCAGCTGCGTCCGGTGATCCTGGTTCCGGTATAGCAGAGCCGGGGATGGGACTTTCCAGTTTGAAGATATCCACTCCAAAGGCAGGATCCGCAAATACTTTTAATGAATCGATGACATGTTGAGGGTGTTTGGAAGCGTGTTCGACGTACTCTTTAGTTTGGTTGCTGTCACCTGGCAAAGGGTAAACCAGCATTTCCAGCAGAAAACAAATATCCTGCTTTTTACAGGCGTTCCCGATTTTTTCTACAAGTTTCTGCTGATAGTCGCAAACTGCCGGATCAGCATCGGGACGATACCAGGCCAGGAATTTTACGCCATCTGCCCCAATTCGTTTAATCTTTTCTACGCTCCAGTCAACAATTTCTGTTGAGATTCTTCCTTTTTCCGTGTCTAAAAAATTATGTTCTTCCAGGGTCATTAACAATCCCTGGGAGGGAGAAACATGCTGGATCGCATTGGGATACGCCCAGATGGGATCCAAAAGCATGGCTGTGGAATATGGCGCCAGAGTTCTGGTCAGGAGCGCTTTGATGTCTGAAACGTCCTGATAAGAAGCTTCGGCAACACTTTTCTTTTCTTTCACCAGGTTCATGATGGGTGGTCTCTGGTCAACCGCAGTCATTCTGAATAAACCGTTCTTATCGGCCAGACGCCTAAAAGACCAGAGTTTACCTGCTGACAATTCCATTATTTCCTCTCTGTTAAAAATTGATCGACTTCAGTACGGGTGGGAATGCCTGCCCGACCTCCCAATTTTGTGCATTTAATGGCAGCCACGGCGTTGGAGAATCGGATAGCCTGCCTAATGTTAAACTTTTGTGTGAGGCAATAGGCAAGCGCCCCGTGAAATGCGTCGCCGGCACCAAGCGTATCGATAACATCCACTTTGAATGCCGGAATTTGAATGATTTCGTTGTTTTCAATCCAGAAGGTCCCTCGGGCTCCGTCTGTGGCACATACCCATGAATCTAGTGTTGTGCTTGCCCTGTATAAGGCGCTTTCGAAATCGGTTTCTCCTGTATATTCCCTTAACCCGTTTTTTGAAAATGCCACATGACTGGCTTTTTCCACCAAAGGGGAAATATCTTCATTTGGTGTACTGTCTGCATCAAGAACGGAAATTAGGCCTTTTTCAGACGCCTTGTTCAGAATAACTTCCGCTCCTTGTATCCAACGAGAATCAACCAACACTACATCCCCTGTCTGCAGTCTTTCGAGCGGAAGCCAGGAGGGATCCGATTCCAGACCGGGGTTGGCCCGATTGATAATCAACCTTTCCCCATGTTGATCCACTAAAACGGCTGATAATCCCGAATGGGCATCATTTATTCGTTTGGTAAACCGGGTATTAACTCCATATGCATTCAGCTCGGAGATAATGCGATCTCCCACATTGTCATCACCAACCCTGCCCCAGAATTCGACATCCGTACCAAGTCTTGCTGCGGTTACAGCGGCTGTTGATGCAGGGCCACCGCCTACCTCAAGGAAGTCACGAGCAAAATACTTTCCCGCTTTTTCAGGTAAATCAGGAAGTGTAAAAATCTGATCCAAGACGGCAATGCCCAGGCAGATGATCTTTGACATGAACAACCCTTTTAATTCTTAGCATTTTGGTCGCTATCAGCAACGGAAATTACCTTTCAGTTGCCGATTACATTTCTTGAATCCCGGAGGGAGAGAAAGGAACAAACGATGGATACATCATTGATAATGCTGTTTTCCCTTCGGGGGTTTGGGCAAACATAACCATAAAGCTAATCTGTTTTATATCTTATATAAGAGTGATAACCACAAGTTCCTGTATAAATTCCGCAGCTTTTTCTATTTAGGTTAATTCAGATAAATAGTAGTAATCACTGGTATCGACAAAGCTTAATCGCCATTCCACAGGACGTGTATCCAGCGCAGTGGCGAGTCTGTCGATCTCTAAAACGGGGGCACCGGCTTTCATGCCAAGCAATGAGGCATCCTCTTTTTTTAATTTTACTGCTTTTAGTCGCTCCACTGCTTTTAGTACCTTAACATCGTACTGGGATTCATATAACTCATAAAGAGTGTTGGGAATTTCCTCCTTTTTTAGGAAATCACCAAATACTTTTACTGCCAGAGAAATAAGTTCGACAATGACAGGTTTATCGTTCAAAAACCGAACCCGTTTAATACGGATCACCTTGTCTCCGGCCTTAAGTTTAAGCCGATTTTGTTCCTGTTTATTAGCGGAAGCCCTGGTCAGACCAATTACTTTGCTGTCAGGTAAAACGCGCTTTCCGTCGTTGCTCACAACATAAAAGAAATGGAAGAGTGATCTGGCAGCCGAGTGTTGCGAAACAAACGTTCCTTTGCCTTGTTTTCGAATAAATATATTCTCGGCTGTCATTTCATCCAAAGCCTTACGGATGGTGCCCTGGCTGACTCCAAACTCTTTCCCTAATTGCTGCTCGCTGGGAAGTGCCTCGCCCGGAGACCAGTTTCCATCGATTACTCGCTGTAAAATCAGCGATTTAATCTGCTTGTAAAGCGGTTGGTAATTTAAACCGGAAGAAGCACCCATAAACTTATCATTTCTTTGTGTTACATTAAACAGCCTATTTTTAAGACATTTAACTTAACCCTGCCTAAATGAACGGTCAAGACCGATAATACCAAAACATTGATGAGTCATTACTCTGGTATCTTATATTTTATATAAGACTAACTCTCAACCATTTTCCTGTCAATGTTAAAAGCGGTTATCAATTTCTAGCTGTTAGCGTTTGGCGATTGGCTTTTAGCTCGGAATGTGTAAACAGTTTCATCTATAAAAGATGAGCCAGCTCCGTTGGCCCATCTTACCTTCTCAATAAAGTAATCATTTATTGGCTAAGTAAGGCCGAGTACTTCTGATTCTAAAAAAATCGAAAGCGTAGCTTTCACAAAACAGAAAATCTTAGATCTAAAATCTAAAGTTTTTTATTGCTCATTATACTTATATCTTATATAAGACATAAGTATAATAATCCAAGATTAATAAAATCCAGGTATAGCCATGGAATCCGGCATGAATAATGAGTCAAGGCAGGTTCGATTTCCGCAGTTATTATGTTATGGTTTGGGAGACCTTTACGGAGGTGGGTCTTTTTTAATCATAGGCATGCTGTTCATGTTTTATCTGACCGAAGTCGTTGGATTATCCCCTCTTATTGCCGGTTTTGTCTTTGCCATTGGAAAAGTCTGGGACGCTGTTTCCGATCCCTTAATGGGGTATATTTCGGACAGAACTCGCACCAGGTTTGGCAGGAGGCGTATTTACTTTTTGATTGGGATCGCCCCGATTGCCGTTACTTTCACCTTAATGTGGGTGCCCGTGGGATTTTCATCTCAATGGACCCTGTTCGCTTATTACAGTCTGGCCTATATTTGTTTCAGCACTGTTTTTACCATGGTGATGGTACCTTATGCCGCGCTGAATGCTGAAATGTCTCACGACTATAACATTCGCACACGTCTATCCGGAGCAAGAATTGTTTTCTCCAATATTGCCACTTTACTTGGAGGAACCCTTGCTTCAAAAATCGCTTATCAGTGGTCCGATAATCCGGCTACCGGCTTTTTGTTAATGGCTGTTTCTTTCGCAACCTTGTTTTCCTTGCCTTGGATAGTGGTGTTTCTGGGCACCTGGGAACTACCATTTGATGAGAAGAAACAGGAAAGGGGCGGACCGCTGTCTATCTTTTCTCAATTCAGGACGATTTTTAGGAATAAATCATTTCGAATTCACATCGCGATGTATGTCTGTGCTTATTCCGCAATTGACATTCTAATGGCCTTGTTTGCTTACTACATGACCTTCTATATCGGAAAACCCCGGGCAATTCCGATTGCTATGGGATCGATGATCCTCACCCAGACATTTGCCATCGCGTTTTATGTCTTTTTATCCAATCGTCGAGGAAAGGCATTTTCTTATAAATTAGGGTTAAGTATCTGGTTGTTTGGTTTGGCTTGCACTTATTTTCTGAACTCCCAGTCTCCGGTGTGGTTGATTGCAATAATCTGCTCATTAATAGGATTTGGAATGGCTGCCGGAGTTATGATTCCCTGGGCGATGCTGCCGACAATAATCGATGTGGATGAGTTGATTACAGCCGAGCAAAGATCGGGTGTATATTCCGGAGCCATGACATTAATGCGCAAATTTGTTCAGGGGCTGATTGCCATGCCGACCATTGGTTTTGTGTTGGGGGCTATAGGGTTTGTTTCCAAACAGGAGAGCCATAGTATTGAGGTATTGGAGAAGTTAAAATCCTTTTTGTTTTTCGGACCGGGTGTATTGATAGTGCTCGGATTTATGGTAGCGTTCCTGTTCAAAGTAACCCCCGCGGTACACACAATGATTGTTGAGGAAACCAAAAGACTAAAATCGGGCGGGGAAAAAAATACGGTGGCTAACGATATAAAAAACATATGTGAGGAAGTAACGGGGATAGATTACGAGAATCTCTATGTAAGTAGAGTAGTGGTAAAGTGATCAATAAGAGCTTTGGATTAACCCAACAAAAATTAGAGCGACCCTAAACAGACGCCGGCAGATTCTTGGGCTAGATGATGGGTAACAAGTTACCCATCCTACAATTGTTATGAGATAACGACTATTAGAGTTTCGTTTGTGTGGTTTGTATTATTTGTAAAATTAACATCAAGGAGTAAAAAATGGGTGCTACACATTTTTTAGTGCACGATAGTTCCGATTCAGTCGGGGTTGTGGTTGTGGAAGATGCAACCGCAGGTACTGATTTAACCGGATGGGTCATGGACACTGATGAAACCATTGTGGTTAAGGCTAATCACGATATTCCCCTGGGGCATAAAATTGCTCTTATGGATCTTGATAACGGTGGAACCATCATCAAGTACGGGTACGATATCGGGAAAGTGGTTGCTGAAATCAAAACAGGTGATCATGTGCATGTTCATAACGTTAAGACAAAAAGGTGGTAACAATGACTGATAAAACTATCTGGGGATACAAAAGAGAAAACGGAAGAGTCGGTATTAGAAATCACGTGGTTATCCTCCCACTTGATGATCTTTCCAACGCAGCTTGCGAAGCGGTGGCAAACAATATCAAAGGCACACTGGCCCTTCCACATGCTTACGGACGACTGCAATTCGGTGCAGACCTGGAACTTTTCTTCAGGACATTAATAGGGACAGGAAAGAATCCGAACGTTGCAGCTGTCGTTGTAATCGGAATTGAACCGGGCTGGACAAATAGGATTGTAGAAGGAATCAAGGAGACCGGAAAACCTGTCACCGGTTTTTCCATTGAGCAACATGGTGATATTGACACTATTGCTCGGGCCTCCCGCAAAGCCAAAGAGTATGTTCATTGGGCTTCTGAATTGAGAAGAGAAGAGTGCAGCCTTTCCGACATCTGGGTTTCGGTTAAATGTGGCGAATCCGATACCACTTCCGGTCTGGCTTCCAACCCGACTGTGGGGAATGTGATCGACAAGATGAATGCGTTGGGTGCAATAACCTGTTTTGGTGAAACGTCGGAAATCACCGGGGCAGAGGAAGTGGTGATTACACGGGCTGTTTCTCAGGAAATCGGGAAAAAATTCAATAAAACCTGGAATGCCTACAACGATTTTATATTGGATTGCAAAACTGATGATCTTTCCGAATCACAGCCGACTAAAGGAAATATCGAAGGTGGCTTGACCACCATTGAAGAAAAGGCATTTGGAAATATTCAGAAAATCGGTAAGGAATCCAAGTATATTGATGTTCTTGAACCTGCCGAAGAACCTAAAAAAGGTCCCGGGCTCTATTTCATGGATACATCTTCTGCTGCTGCCGAGTGTGTGACGCTCCAGGCTGCAGCAGGGTATGTTGTACACCTTTTCCCGACCGGTCAGGGTAATATTATCGGAAATCCCATTGAGCCTGTTATCAAACTGACTGCTAATCCAAGAACTGTCAGAACCATGGGTGAGCATGTAGATGTGGACGTTTCCGGAATATTACAGAGACAAATGAACATCGATCAGGCAGGCGATGCTTTGTTGGATATGGTTGTGCGAACTTGTAACGGTCGCCATACGGCTGCTGAAGTGTTAGGTCATCGCGAGTTTGTACTAACCAAGCTGTATCGCAGTGCCTGATATTATTTAAAATCTAATCAGGAAGAGACGATGATGTTGCTGATAAAAGGGTTAACACGCTTAAACGACGGTGTTATCTGGTTTTGTAAGCAGGTGGAGATTGTGCTGATAGCGCTGATGATGATTATCGTACTGATTCAGGTGTTTTTCCGATACGTTTTGAACAATTCGCTGGTTTGGCCGGAAGAAACCGCAAGGTTCATGATGGTCTGGATGACCTTTATGGCTGCACCAATTGCATACCGGGCCGGATCGAATGTATCCCTGGACATTGTTCATCGTCTTTTAAAAGGCAGGCTGTACACTCTTCTTTCGATCATAATCCAAATCGCATCCATTGCCACCATATCGATACTCTTCAAAAAATCCCTAGGTATGGTGGAAAGGGGAATGAATATTGATGCTACATCCATTCCCATTAAAATGACCTATGTTTATCTTTGTTTACCCATCGGTTTATCTCTGACCGTTGTGATAGCTATCGAAGTGCTACTGAAATCATTGGTTCAACTGGTAACCGGGGTCGACCTGACAAGGGAAACGGTTGCTGAAGTTCCAGTGGAAGAGGGGGTATCATGACATTACTGTTTTTCTGGTTGTTTTTAGCGATGATGATTGTCGGTCTGCCGATCGTATTCGCACTGATTTTGGCACCGGCCATCAGCCTGATGATTGAAGGTAAGGATATATATCTGACCTTGTTGGTGCAAAGACTTTACAATGGAATCGACAGTTTTCCCCTGATGGCGGTACCATTCTTCATCCTTGCCGGTGAGGTCATGAATGCCGGAAAGATCACGCAAAATCTGGTGAATTTTAGCAAGGCAATGATCGGTCATGTTAGGGGTGGACTGGCACAGGTAAATATTCTTTCCAGTATTCTCTTCGCAGGACTGTCCGGTTCAGCGGTGGCGGATACCTCAGCGCTCGGTTCCATGCTGATTCCCGCCATGGAGAAAAACGGCTATTCCAAGAAATTCTCGGCAGCTGTAACTGCCGCTTCCTCGGTCATCGGTCCGATCATTCCACCCAGTGGACTGATGATCCTTTATGCATTCGTGATGAACGTTTCCGTTGGTGGCTTATTTGCAGCCGGCATGATTCCTGGTCTGATGGTAGGGTCGGGTTTAATGGCCATCACCTGGTATCTTTCAAAACGCAGGAATTACCCGGTAGCCAACAGGCGTTCAACCGCTAAGGAACGTGCTGTGGCCACTAAGAATGCATTCTGGCCCCTTCTAACTCCAATTATTCTGATTGGTGGGATCTTAACCGGTGTTTTTACTCCTACTGAAGCTGCCGCTGTTGCAGCAGGGTATGCTTTTATTGTCAGCCTTTTTGTTACCCGATCTTTACATTTTAAAGATGTACCAAAAGTTCTTAGGGATTCAGCCATCTCATCCGGTGTGATTTTGTTACTGGTCGGGGCTGCGGTTTCATTCTCTTCGGTAGTTAGCCTTTCCGGGGCCCCGGCCTATCTGACCAACGCGGTCTTAAAGGTCAGTGAAAATCCTCTGGTACTTTTGTTTATGATTAATATCCTGCTCTTCATAGTCGGCATGTTTTTGGATGCGGGTCCGGCCATCTTGATTTTGGGTCCGATTCTCGGACCTGTGGTGGTTGGTATGGGTGTTGATCCCCTGCACTTTGCCGTTGTTATGTGTGTCAATGTTACTGTCGGCCTGGCTACACCTCCCATGGGACTGGTGTTATTTGTCGCGGCCAGTTTGAGCAAGGAGAGTATTGAAAACATTACCATGGAGATATTACCTTTCCTGATGGTCGAAGTTACAGTGATATTTCTCATAACCTTTTTTCCTCCACTATGTCTGTTCGTCCCTCATCTGCTTGGTTTTACCACTTAAGCTAATAACAAATCGACAGCTTTAATATGAAAATGGGAAAAGAATTAAAAAACCGCACCTTCTCCACCAATCCGGTATTTGAATATCTGCCGGAAGGAGATAAGTTTATTCTGGAAATGGAAAAACCGGAATTTCGATTCAACATTATCGGCTCAGGGGTGATGGGTCAGGAACATATTCGGATTACCCTCATGGAACGCAGAGCAACCATTCACGGTATATACGATCCCAACCCCAAGAGCGTTGAGATGGGAAAGAACATGTTTGCGTTCATGGGATCGAAAGAAGTCCCAGTTATTTATGATTCCCTGGAAGCCGCCTGCAATGATCCGGAGGTGGATGGACTGATCATCTGTACGCCTAATTTCTCCCACATCGATGTGGTCAGGGTTGCTGCCAAATCCGGTAAGCATATTCTGTTGGAAAAACCCATGGCTACCACAATCGCTGATGCAAAGGAAATTGCGGAATTAGCTTGGGATTACAAAGCTGTTTTTCAAATCGGATTACAGTACCGCTATAAAGCGATGTATGTCGAAGCTATCCACGAAGGCTTGGAGAGGAAATCGGTTGGTGATATCAAAATGATTTCTATCACGGAACATCGACTTCCATTTTTGGATAAAGTGAACCAATGGAACAAATTTTCCAAATATTCAGGCGGAACCTTGGTGGAAAAGTGCTGTCACTATTTTGATCTGATGAACCTGTTCGCCCAATCCAAACCCAAGGAAGTGTATGCTACCGGCAGCATGGCGGTTAATTTTCTGGATTTTGAGCACAAAGGAGAGCAATCGGATATCCTGGATAATGCCTTTGTAAATGTCATTTACGAAAACGATATTAGAGCGGCTTTCAGCCTGTGTATGTTTTCACCCATGTTCTACGAGGAACTGGTCCTTTGCGGTGATGAAGGCAGACTCAGAACCTTTGAGTGCGAAGACTTCTTACCGGGTGAACGACTAAAAACCAGCATGGAAATCATGCGTGGAGAAGGTATGCCGTCACGCGTATCAACACCCAGTTATCCGACATACATTGAAAACACCGGACACAGCGGTGCCACTTACTACGAACATATAAACTTTGTAGATAACATCAAAGGTCTCAAAACCAATACAGCGACAGTTGACGAAGGATTCTGGTCAATTGTTGTTGGTGTGGCGGCAGAGGAATCAGCAAAAACAGGAAAGCCGGTTTTAATCAAGGATTTAATTTAAGTACGGTTATCGGCTATCAGTGAGTGGAACCATTATTCCTGTTAAACAAAAGACCTGATAAGTTGCCTTAATTCAATGTTTTTAAAAATGTTAACTGAAAGCTTCGCTTTCACTATAACCGATAACTGACTACGGATGAAACTGCTACGTTAATGGTAAGATAAAAGGTTGGATGATCCCAAGTTAACGATATAAAAAAGATTCATATTGCAAACGCAGTTTCATCTATGTATTTTCTTTTAAACCAGTTTTTATTTTTTAGTCTTATATAAGATATAAGTTATAATTTTACCTGGCTTCAAAACCGGGATTCATGACGAGAAAAAGCAATCCTGTTTTTAATCAGTACCTGAAGGGGAAAATGCTAAATCCTTATCCAACCAATGTCCGCACGCTGGAGTTTAACTTGAGGGTTAAGGTGTTTCCGGCGCTTGGCCTTCAAGGTAAGAGATTACAATTGCCGGTAAAAACCGGCTGAGAGCTGATCGCACTAAACTTCGACGCTGGTTTTAAAAAATGTTTATTGGTAAGGGTTAAACTGGTTTTTATTCAGGCGCTAACTACCATATCAAAAGGAGGTAAATAAGAAGAAAGAATGGAGAGTTTGGCAACACCGTTTTGTTTGTTTGATAAAATCGATGGTAATAACATTTAAGACAGAGGAGGAAAGATGAATAAACAATGGATTTTTCTGGTTGCCCTGTTCGCGACCATCATCTCATTTGCTTTGGCTGCACCGGCAATAGCTGCAAAACATACCATTAAGATCGTTCATAATTCTAACACAAACGATGAAGATTACGATGGCGCCATGGTCTTCAAGGACTTTGTAGAATCCCAATCCAACGGTGATATCAAGGTTGAAATCTACCCTGGAAGTCAGCTGTGCGGAAATGCGCGGGAGTGTATCGAGTCCGTACAGGCTGGAATTCTGGAAGTGTACATCTCTACTATTGGCGGTTTCAGCAGTCTGTATCCTGAACTTCAGGTTCTGGATCTTCCTTACATGTTCCGTGACGATAGAACTGCCGAATGCGTGTTCGACGGACCCTATGTTGATGAACTGCGAAGGGATGTATTGAAGAAGGTAAAAAACGTACGGCTGATGGTTATTAGTAATACCGGTGGTTGGAGAAATTTTGCGACTGTCAATAAGCAGATCAAAAAACCTACGGATGTGAAAGGACAAAAAATCAGAACCATCAAATCTGAAATCCAGATTGAACTGGTTAAACTGCTTGGCGGTAATCCGACGGGCATTGCCTGGCCCGAAGTTTATACATCGCTGGCTACAGGCGTTGTCGAAGGTTCAAAGAATGGTATTACTGATATCGTAGGGATGAAATTCCATGAGCATATCAAGTATATCACATTGGACGGACATGCATACATGGCTGCCTTATGGTGGATGAGCGACAGTGCTTTCAAAAACCTGCCGGTTAACCTCAGGAGAGTTGTTGTCGATGGGTTTATGCATCTCAGGCAGGTCACTCGTGCTTATCCAAAGAGACGACAAATCGCAGCTTACGAAGAGTTCAAAAAAAGCGGCGGAACAATCTATGTGCCAAGTCCGGCTGAAAAGAAGATGTTTCAGGAGGCAGTTAAACCAATGAAATCATGGTTTACAGGTAAGTTTGGCCAGCGAGCGCTAACTCAACTTGAATCAAGAATCGGCGAATGTGAACGCGCCATCAATAAAAGCTACATGGTTGATGCCAAATAGGTATCACAATTTCCTCCAGAATGACCCCTAAGGCGTGAGCTTCGGCCCACGCCGTATTTTCGATTTTGGATATTAGATTTCAGCACAGAGACAAGTACAAACCGGCTGAGAGCTGATCGCTGAATGTTGAATGCACTAAACTTTGAAGTGCCAAACTGCTTTTAAAGCTTTTATTGGTAGGGTTTAAACCGGTTTTTGTTCAGATCTTAGCTATCACCTTTCAAAGCCAATAATGATTCCATCATGTTATCATTGATGGTTAATCCATTTTGACGGGCTTCTTCCCGCATGGCGTCCTTCTTAGATCCTGGTAACCGGGTTCCGGGTTGATCCAGTATGGCAGAAATCAAGGTTTCCAATCTTGTGGCAAACTGATTATTGGAAAAAGGTCCGGGTGCAATGGCAATAACGAATTGTCCAATACTGGGTGAAGGACCTTCAGCCGTGAAAAAGGAGCCGGCTTCAAAACCAAATTGGGATGAAGTCAGTGCGGCGGAAAGAACTTCAACCATTAATACCAGAGCAAATCCCTTAGCATCCCCCATGGGAATCATGGTTCCGGACATGGCGTCTTCAGCGTTAGTGGTAGGATTCCCATCCTGATCCAGAGCCCATCCCTCCGGAATCGCTTCTCCTTTTTCATGGGCCACTTTGACTTTTCCCCGCGCCACTTTGGATAAGGATAAGTCTATAACCAACGGTGCTGAGTTAGCTCTCGGGGCAGCAAAGGCAATGGGGTTGGTGCCAAAAACACCTTCTTTGCCGCCCCATGGAGCCATAGCTTTAGGGCTGTTAGAAAAAACAAGCGCAACAATATTTTTTTTCGCCAGCATTTCAGCATGGTAACCCAAAGATCCGCAGTGGTGAGACCGGGTAATAGCCGCTGCTGCAATCCCATGTTTTCTAGACAGATCGGATAAATGATCAATAGCGGTTTTAAAGGCAGGATAAGCAAACCCCTGTCCGGCGTTCACACGAATAGCAGATTCAGCTACACGCAATACTTCAGGCGTTGCGTATCCGTCTACCTTTCCACTTTTTGACTGGGCCGAATAGGAGGCCACCCTGGACAAACCATGTCCTTTCTGGCCTTCTACTTCTGCTGCAACAAGGGCCTTGGCAACCAACTCTGCATTTTGAGAACTGGTGTTATGATTCTCCAGAATCTGCTTTACCAGGTTTGTTGTTTCTTCAATGGATAAATTAGTAGCCATGATTAATCTCCCAATGCCTGACGGACGTTCTGTGCGGTAACTGCGCTTACCCTGATATTGGATTCAATGGTAACGCCACCAATGTGAGGAGTTAGCACCAGGTTATTTAACTCCTTCATCTCCCTACCAAATTCGGCAGTCAAGGGTTCAACTTCATATACATCCAAGGCGGCACCCGCAAGTCTTCCCGATTTTAATGCAGAGACCAGCGCTTGATCATCAACCACTCCACCCCTGGAAGCGTTAATCACGATGGCATCTTTTTTCATTGTTGCAATGGCCTCTTTGTCTATCAAATGTTTTGTTTCATCTGTCAGGGGGACGTGGAGACTAATGGCATCCGCTTCTTTTAGAAGTCGTTCCAATTCGACCTTCTCCGCCTGAACCCATGCCGGATGATCATCAGGCAAATAAGGATCATAAGCCAGTATGTTCATTCCAAGTGTTATAGCCCGTGTAGCTGTCTCCCTGGCAATACTGCCAAAACCAATCAAACCCAGGGTCTTTCCGGAAGTTTCGTTTCCCATCAGCTTTGTTCTGGGCCAGCTACCATCTGTCATTTCTGTAAAGAAAAGATAAGCCCTGCGAAACAGCATCATGACGACGGTTATTACATATTCGGCAACGGCGGCATCATTGGCTCCTGTAGCCGGGAAAACGTCTATTTTTCGCTCCTTACAGGCCGGTATATCAATATTGTCCAAACCGACACCCAGTCGTCCCACTACCCTAAGATTCGGAGCAGCTTCCAATAACTTGTCTCGAACTTGAGTCCTATTGCGCACAATGATGGCATGTGCTGTCTCCAATAAGCCAAAGAGTTCGTTTTCTTTGTCTGCCAGATTCGGATCATAAATCACTTCATAATTGTCTTTAAGTCCATCAACAGCCGCTTCATCCATAAATTCCGTTATTACGATTCTCTTCATTGATTCCCCTGGTTGGCGTCAGGTGGTGATAGTCCTGACGGTTTCCCTCCGCCACATCCACCCGGCATTGAACTATGTGATTATCGGATTAAAAAGCCCAACTCTTATATAAGATATAATTTATATGAATCTTAATAAAAATCGGATTCAAAGTCAATTGGATCGTGGATCTTCGATCTGTTTCAGATCTGTATTGCATTGAAAAAGGTGGATAAACAGGTAATCAGGTCGAGCATCAAAACCCGGGTGAATCACCAATTGCAGATCATTGCTTCTGTTTATGGAAATAACAGTTCCAAAAAGAACATGAGTTTTGTTTTTGAAAACGGTATCTCACTTTTCAACACCGAACTATTTGTCTATCATGCTGCAACGGTCTTTAATTTATGATTTTTATCCAAAAAACACATACGAATTAGGGAGACTCATGGGTGAAATTGCGGAAAAGGTTATAATAATCACGGGAGCTTCTGAAGGAATAGGCAGGGCATTGGCGTTGGAACTGGCATCACAACAAACCATCGTTGTATTGGCTGCTCGCAATGAACAACGACTGGAGGAGTTAAAAAAACAAGTTGAAAGCAGGGGAGGTCGGGCTACAGTAATTCCGACAGATGTTGTGGACAAGAATCAGTGCAAAAGGTTGATTGATCAAACCATCGAACAGTACACCCGCATCGATGTGCTGGTGAATAACGCCGGCAGAAGCATGTGGACCGGGTTTGAGGAGATTGCCGATTTATCACTGGTGGAGGAGTTGATTCAGCTGAACTACTTGGGAAGTGTTTATTGTACCTACTATGCATTACCCTGGTTGAAAAAATCCAAAGGCAGTATAGTACCGGTTGCCAGTGTGGCCGGTTTTACCGGTGTTCCCCAGCGAACAGCATATTCCGCCAGTAAACATGCCATGGTCGGTTTTTTTGATTCCCTGCGAATTGAACTGGAAGGGACAGGTGTCACGATTACCACTGTTGCGCCGGATTACGTACTTTCAGAACTGCACAGACGCGCCTGCAATAAAGATGGAAACGCATTGGGAAAAAGTCCCTTGCAAGAGTCCAAAATCATGACAGCTGAAGCTTGTGCGAAACTAATAGTCAAAGCAATGGTCAAGAGGGACAGGCTTGTTTTAACATCGGCCAGGTCCAGGATCGGGCGATGGTTAAAGCTTTTTGCCCCCGGCATGGTAGATAACATTGCTTCCAAAGCTATTCGCGAACGAAAATAAAGCAATTAATACTGACATCCCGTTTTGGAAATATCCGGTATCGGTTCCCTCAGCTTTCGCCTTATCAATTACTTTAACTGATTCTTCGGGAACCGGGTGGCCGGCTTTTTGTTAGCGGCCCGGGATGCCATCAATCGGATTGAAGCATAAGTGATGCGGCGAAAATGTCCGCGTCGTATTCAAGCGCATCGAACCTGCAACATGCCAAATTTCGAAGTTTGTTTTTACCGGCAGTACTCGTGTGAAATCCCTATATGTCACACACGGATATACGCGGCAATAAACGGCCCGGGAAGACCAGGCATAAATTAAGTGGGTGTAAGCCCCTCATGTTCGTGAGTCTGGCGGATTATATAGCGGTTCGACGCTTGCTTTTGGAAAGGATGTATCCAAGATCTATAACACAAAAACGGCTTCGACTTCTATGTCTGCTCCCAAAGGCAATGCAGCGACCTGGAAGGCGCTGCGTGCGGGAAACGGTTCAGAGAAATACTCTTTATAGACTTCATTGACAGTCTGAAAATCTGAGATATTGGCCAGAAAGACTGTTGTTTTAACTGCATTAGCCAGAGAGGTGCCGGCTTTCTCCGCAATGGCCGCCAGGTTTTTGAAAACCTGATGAGCCCGAATCTCGATGTTACCTTCAGGTATGGAACCAGTGCCAGGATCAATAGGCAATTGCCCGGAAGTATATAAAAAACCGTTTGCTATAATGCCTTGCGAATACGGGCCAACGGCAGCAGGTGCTTCGTCGGTATGTATGGATGTTTTTTTCATATTTCTTTTAATGTTTGTGTATTGTTGACTCTAAATCGGTTCGACAATAATTGATGGAGGAAACCAGAGGGTTGGTGAAAAACAACTCAATCGGCAGAATCAAATCCTGTGTTCATCTCCAATGTTCAAGGACACACAACATAAGCGATATCCGCTTATTGATTCCCAGTCAATACACCCGCCAGCAGCCTCTAACCGGTGAAGCTATGGAAAAACCACTCAACGCGTTGTTCACAGGGGGTCGACTTCTTATCCCGGGACCGGTAGAAACATGTTCAGTAATACAGATTCTGTTTCCAAATTCTCCCTGGTATTAATAAGTTGATCGCTAAGTACCGATGCTTTTAACACCTCCGGGTGAACCCCGTTTTTCAGAAACATTACCAAGGCAAATATCCGGGTTTTAAGGATAAGTTAACCTTAGGAAGAATTATCTTGCCGCCTGAAGAACACTAAACGAAAGCTACGGCCAGCGCAGTGCATTTACCACGTGGAGGAGAGCTTGCAATAACCGTGGGAAAACCCGCAGCATCGGCCGTAGCAATACAGGGATTATCATTTGTAGTAGCAGCCAAGGTCAACCATGATTCTTATTCACAATCATATTCAATTTTGAGATGACATATCCAAACGACTATTCATGGTTGAACCGAATGTCTCACATATGTTGACCGGATACCCGGGTGGCGTCTCGCGTCGAACTTATTCCTTCAAACTGATAATATCATTCAGGATTTCCTTTACAGTTTTAATACCTGTGTTTTGTAGAGTTTATCCCTGCTTTGTTGACCCATGATTATCATTGGGGTCTGATGGTGTCAATGATATTATGAAATATTTTATAAAATAATACATAAAATCAGACAAGAGCTGTGATAGTTGAGTTGTGTATTGATCAAAGGGAATAGTCATTGGGTTTGAAACCTAATGACTATGAGGGCATCGACTGTTTTCAAAGTCGAAAGATTTGTTTCTCCCGGTCAGGATGGAGAATCCTTCCAATCCTAACCGCTTGAAATCGACATAATCCCGGGCGATTTTTCGTACTGGCGGTTTGTTTCAGGAGTTAACGAGTTTGCAGGCAAGTGGGTTTATCTTTTATTGAAGAGAAAATGGGAGATCACCCATTCCTGCCCGTCTGCATAACCCCATAGTTCTGCGCATGCCATGAAAAACATTCTCCAGCGTTGAAACCAAATATCAGCATGCTTTCCATAGGTTTCCCCGAACACTTTCAGAACTTGCTGCTTTTTCTTACTCATATTGGCCAGCCAGGCTTCCGCTGTTTTGAAATAGTGTTTTCCGTTGAGTACCCAGTGTTTGTCCAATAGCATATGTTTCTGAAAATAAAGAAACAGAAAATGCGATGGCATTTGACCGCCGGTGAAGAAATGCTGAGCCATCCAGTTATCTTCTCCATCCGTTTCATATGGATAACTGAGATGACGATGGCTGAATACATGGGTGAAGAATTTACCGTCGGGTGATAACCAGCTTGCTATTTTTTCAAACAATAATTCGTAATTGCGCATATGTTCCAGCATTTCTACTGAAACAACCCTGTCATACCTGTTGTCAGTTGTGAAATCATTCATATCACAGGTAATCACTTCGATGTTTTTCAATCCTTTTTGATCTGCCCGATTTAAAATAAACTCTTTCTGGTATTCAGAATTGGAAACAGCGGTGATGGTGGATTGGGGATAGTGTGCAGCCATCCAGAGGGTTAGTGAACCCCACCCGCAACCCAATTCTAAAATTGACATACCATCTTCTATTTCTGCCCGACGACAGGTCATTTCAAGGGTTACGTCTTCCGCTTCATCCAGGTTTCTAATTGAATCCGGAAAATAACTGCAGCTGTATTTCAGGTTTCTGCCCAGCACCAGTTCGAAAAAGGCAGCGGGAACTTCATAGTGTTGTTCGTTGGCAATTTCTGGATTCAGGGCAATGGGACTGTTTTTCAAGGTGGATAGCCACTCATTGAATGAGGATTGAACGTGTTCTACATCACCTGATTGTTCCTCTTCCAATCGTTTGCGAATTATTTGGCGGATACCGACCCGGATCAGACGGTCTGGGACAATGCCCTTTTCCACCAGTTTGATTGCTTGTGATAACATTTGAAACTCCTTGGGATAACCGGAGGCCTTTGTCCCCTGCAAGAAGGCCGATCCATTGTTTTGAATTTATAATCAACAGCGAGATATATGCCAAGAAGTCAAAAGTGGTCCGATTTAAGTTAGATTGCGCAATTATCGGGCTTTTTCCTTTTATATTCTCCTTGAGCAAGCAACCTTTTGATTCAGAAAATAAAACATATCGATACAGAGATGTCTTGATTTGATACAAAAACCCTTTTATGCGTCGCTCATAAGCTTAGCAATTGAAGAAGAGTGCGTGTCTTTGAAGTGTTGTCCGGAGTATGATTTTCAGCTATCGATTTGAGCTTTAAGCTAAATATTCAAACATATTGATTTTATTCAGAAATTTATCTTAAAATGAACTTGCTTTTATCTCAAAGGGTAATTAGCAATCGTTTATCCGATAACCACAGCTAATGTAAAAGGTTTGTATCAGTCAAAGACGCAACTCTATTTTTGGCTTGGTATTGGCACAGTGTAAGAGGTGGTCTGAATACAGGTCATTTTGTGAACAATGTTTTTTCTTTATTTCCAGTGATGCACCTGGTAAAAAAAAGGCCACGTGTTAGAACCTGCATTTTAGATAACGACACTTTTCAAGGGGACAAAAAGTGAAGATTATATTTATTAATAACAAAAAAGGATGTGATTATGATAATCTCAACTCTTCTCCGCATCGCCTTTGCCCGCAATTTAGGTCGTACTGAAATTCCGTTTGAGGTTCATTTTGCCAATGGTTCTATTTATAAAAACAAAGAGTCTGCCCCGGAATTTGTCATTCGTTATAAGACGTTTGGTGCTGAACTGAATACAGTATTCAATACCGGTTGGGGGTTGTTTGAATCTTACATCAATCAAACTGTAGAAATAACCGGCAACATCCAGTTGATTGTGAAAGCCTGGGCGCAGTCCGGACCGAATTTGGCAGAGCATAACCGTATGTCTCGCATCCCTAATCCGGTTGTCAGATTTCGTAACTGGCTGCATGAATTAAAACACAGCAATCGCCGTATCAAGCGGGCGGTAAAAAACGCTCACCATCACTATAACCGTGGTACAGACATGTTCTGGAAGTATCTCGATCCTTCCATGACATATACTTGCGCATACTGGAAAGAAGGGACCAAAACCCTGGAAGAGGCCCAGCGAAACAAACTGGATCACGTTTGTAAAAAACTAAGGCTCAAACCCGGTGAAACCATGGTTGATGTAGGCGGAGGCTGGGGGTCTTTGCTGTTTCATGCCACGAAACATTATGGTGTGATGGGAACAAACATCAGCCCGACGCCGGATCAAAACCAGGCACTGAGACTGGAAGCAGCAAGACGAGGCCTGCAGAACAAAATATCCATCCAGGAAAAGGATTTCAGGGAGGTTGAAGGCACTTTTGATAAATATGCCTCGCTTGGTGCTTTTGAACACGCTGGTAAGGGACAGTTGACCGATTGGATCAAGGCTATGGCTGATAGCTTAAAGCCCGGAGGAATTGGTGTTTTACATTTTATCGCTCACGACAGGCCGATCGATACCGACTTTTTCATTCGCAAGTATATTTTTCCCGGCGGCTATCTGCCCGGTTTATCAGAGACGGTGGATATCATGTCTACACACGGTCTGGAAATTCTGGATATCGAGAATCTGCGTCGGCATTACGCGTTAACCCTGGATGCCTGGTCAGAAAACTTTGAAAACCATTGGGAAGAGATCAATCGCGTTAATCCCGAGCATTTTGACGAGAAGTTCAGACGTACCTGGCGCACCTATCTAGCCTTGTGTGCAGAGTACTTTCGCATCGACAATTCCATTTTACGACTCTATCAGATTACTTTTTCCAAAGGGAACACCAGTTCTTACCCAATGGACAGGGGTTTCCTTTATGATGAAGAAGCGTCGGAAACATCCCGGGTCGCCACTCAAA
>JANQLH010000063.1 GCA_028280735.1 SAR324 cluster bacterium
GATCAAATGGATATTCCCGACGCAACCAGGGACGCGTTAAGATCTGAGATACTGGGACTGGCAGTAGGGAACGAAATCAAAGACAGCCATACCTTCATCGACTCCGTGTTTCTGGATTCATCACCCAAAAATGAAAACGAATTCAGCGATATTGGCGACGGAATCAAGATTGGTCGATTGGACTATAATACCTATCGATTTGTGTTCGAGGACGATCATATCGATGTGGAAGTTTCATTGAAGGAGGACGAAAAGTTCAGGGCTCCTGTTGAATACAAGCATTTAAAATTCCCGATTACAAATTTCGGAATTTGGCACACAGGCGAATACGACGGTATGGATCCATATTTCAGTTGTGCCCATACAACAATTATCCATAAATTCGAACCAATCCTGGTGGATTATCCGTCCAACATGACGGATATTATTAATCACAACGGCCTTTCCAAACAGTCCATTCATTATATCGTGGTCACGCACAACCATGATGACCATATCGGTGCCATGGTAGAACTGTTTCGACGTAACAGCCCGTGTCACATCATTACTACGGAGCCGGTCAAGTACTCCATTATCAAAAAAATCTCATCATTGATTGACCTGCCTGAATTACTGGTGGAAAACAGTTTTTTCTGGATCATTCTTCCGTTTCGAAAAGACAATCCCTACCAGACAGAGTCATACAACCTTGAGGGAATACATATTACAGGTCACTTGAGCTGCCACAGTGTGCCGACGACGGTTTATACCTTTGATTTGCAGTTGGAAGGCTATCGGTACACTTATGGGCATTTCTTGGATATTGTTGCTTTCAAACGGATGGCGTCTATGGTCAAGGATGGCTGGATGCCCCAGGATCATCTGGACCATCTGGATTCGGTAATTCGAAAACGTGAATACAGCCTGATAAAGTATGATTGCGGCTGTCCAAACGCCGAGTCCCTTCCCTATACCGTCCACGGACAGTGGCAGGATCTGAAAAAAGCCAAGACAGACCGCTCATTCAGGGTGTTTACTCATGTCACTAAAAGTCTGTTAAGCAACGATTACGAGAAAGAAGGACGTTTTGTCGCCGTGGGAGACCTTGACCAGGTGATCAAACTACCTAATGGTGAAATAAAAAATTTCGGAGATGGTCTGCATCCCGTAATCCCCTTCTTTTTTCAGGCATACAAGCTGATATTGGAGTATTTCAAGAGCCTGCTGGGAGACTCGGAGGATGAAAAAACCGAATCGACTATGAGGCACTACGCTTTCGTGTTTGCCAACACGCCTACACAGAGCAATCCTAATATCGGAACCTTTATGATTGAGCAAGGGGCAGCTTCCGACAGTGTTTATATCATCATTCGTGGTCGTGCGGAATTCATGACGTTTGCTGAGAATGGCAAGCTGGTTTCCAGATCATCCGTAGGCGATGGAGAAGTAATGGGCGATATCGGAGTTCTGGCTCAACGCCCCCGAATGGCTTCGGTAAAAACCTTGAATCGATTACGGTATTTACGAATTCCCGCCTCTCAGTTTATCGAAGCAATGAACGCTCTGAACATCAACTATGAAGGAAACTTCAAGGAGATGTTTGAACGGAGATTGTTGTTTCAATCCGCATCAGGTATCTCGCAGGATGTATCCACCACGGTGCTCAACCGCATAGCCAAGAACAGTCGAACATACCAAGTTAAAAAAGGCGAAACCATCATTAAAAAAGGAGAGAAAGACCGACGGTTGTTAGTCACTAAAGGAGCAGTCAACATTGAAGTGGGTAAAGACTCAATTCGACTTGACGGACCTGATGTTGTTGGTGAATGCGAATTCTTTATTCACAATATTCGTCAAAAAGACACTCGTTTGCATTCTGTTAAAGCCCTGGAAGGAACAAGCATTCTTGAAATTGACGGATCATTTTTTACAAAAATTCCCGTCATAATAGACAACATCAGGCGGATCATTCGTCAGCGCAGGAAGGATATTTATCAAAACCTGCCCCAAATCGACCAGACCTTATAGCTTGAGTTTTCTATAAGTTATCTCATCTATGGTGGCGCTCGCAAAGGGATTATGCAACCTTCGACCAGGTGGCAGTAAAAAGTGCTAGGCGGTTTATTCATCAAATTCGTAAGCGCTGTTGGATGCCTAACCATGTTCACACGGTAGCTGAAGTGCCCGTAATCCCACTCTTCAAGATCATCGGAATCTGTCTTTCGGTATACCCGTTGGATCAATAAATGAGAGACAGTTTCAATCGAATGTTTCGATACCGAAAAGTAAGCCAAAGACTGAATATGCCGGGATTAACCAGCCTTTTACCGGATGACGGAGTTCAGGTTGAAGACTAAAGTGATGTCAGCTTTCAGCCTTCAGCTGAAGACATAACAATTGTTGGTAAGAACCTGCTGAGAGCTGGTCGCTGAATGCTGATAGCGCTAAACATTTGAAGGACCAAGCTGTTTTTAAAACTTAATTTGATAAGTTACTTTGCTCTTCCGCGATAGGTTCTGGCCTGTTTTAAAACAGTTTCCATTTCCTGAATTGAGATGCGACTGGGATCATAACTCACTGTGTTGATTTCTCTCCCGTTTTTCCATCCTTTTTTCACGTTTAAAATTCCATCCAACCCATCCAGGGCTGCTTTGCCAACATCATATCAGGCAACATAAAAGACTTCTGTTGAACTGTTTTGGGCGAAAACGACAGTGGGATTAGTAATGAATAGAAAGACAAGCAATGACGCGGCTATTAAACGTGATAGCGACTTTAACTGATTCTTCTTTACCATCATTTGACCTCTTTCTGATTGAATGAATGAAATATTCTGATTCAGTTCCAAGGCTATCGTAAAAATATCACGCAACTATCACAAAATGAAATTATTCATAAAGCTAATTGACGTTTTGAAGGGATTTTCTCAGTCGGGCGCTACGTCTAAATCAAAACGGAAGGTGGTTCCCGAGTCGACAATGCTGCTGACTCTGATTGTTTGATCATGCAACTCCAAAATTCGTTTGGTAATAGCTAATCCGAGCCCTGAATGGCCTGGTTTGATTTTTCGACTTTTATCCAGTCGATAAAAACGGTTAAAAACCTGTGAAAGTTCAGCTTCCGGGATTCCCGGCCCGGTATCACTAATTTGAAATGAGACGCTATTATCTTCACTACTCAATTGCAGGGTGATGGCTCCTTTTTGCGGTGTATAGTGAATGGCGTTTTCAATCAGGTTTTCCAGGGCTCGCTCTATCAAACCGATGTCTGCATTGACCAGGGGAAGAGGGTTTTGCAGTTTGGTCGTGAACTTGATCTCCTTCTCATCTGTTTTCAATTGAAATTTCTGTACAACGTCCTGTATCAATTCGGCCAGATTAAAGGGTTCCTTAATCACGTTCATGCTTGGCGAATCCAGTTTAGCCAGTTCCAGTAGTCTATCCACCAGGTTACCCAAATGTTCGCAATGCCTGATGGCAATTTCCAGGTATTCCTGTCTATCTTTGGTTGAGAGCGAATCGTCTTTCAAAAGCAGTGTTTCGATGTATCCTTGCAAGGTGGCCAATGGCGTTCGTAAATCGTGAGAAACATTGGCTATAAGATCTCTTCGTAAGCTGTCCGATTTAACCAGTTCTTCCATCTGTAACTCGATGTGCTCAGCCATTTCCGTGAAGGTTGAGCCCAGGCGTTCAATTTCATCAGCTGTTCCCGTGTTTCTGGTTAACGGAATCTGTATCTGTCGCTTTCCTTCTCCCGGTTTGAATCCATCCATCACGCGGGCCAGCTTTTTTAACCTGCCTGTCAGGGAAGCAAACAACAGCAGACCAGTCAACAAAGCGAATAAAATACTGGCCCCAATCATCCAGGCGCTTAATCTTAATATGTGACTTCGCTTCAGCTTCTGCACTATGCTGTCATAGGTTTCACCTCCCAAAATTACATAAACATACCCCTGGACTTCCCCGGATTCGGGTATCTGAGCAGCGGTAAATACCTTTTGCCCTTTTGGGTTGCGGGGGTCATCACCCAGAATCGGCATGTTTTCACTTCTTGCCAGCCATTGGTAAATCGGTTTAAGGTCGACAGATTCTCTTTTTACCTTCCCCGGTGGAGCCGAGAAAGCAAGAATCTTCCCCTGATTGTCCAGAAGATAGAGCTCTATGGAAGGATTAATCACCATCAGCATATGAAATACATCCTTCAACGCGTTTTCATTGACCTTGCCTTCTTTCATGAGAATCCGCTCTTTAACGATATGTTCCGCAAGGTTACTGTTTAACTGCTGGTTGACTTCCTGCTGGTACATATCGGTGGAAAAGAGCGTCACAATCAGAAACAATAGTCCTACCAGTCCAAACAGAACAGTTAAGACAGCTGCAAGTTTTGAATAGAGTGATGAGAACATCAGGTCTCCCTAGTTTTCAATTTCCTTGAACTGGTATCCAACTCCCCAAACAGTCAGAATATAATCCGGTTTTCCGGGATTGTCTTCAATTTTGGCCCGTAAACGGTTGATATGGGAGTTTACCGTGTGTTCATAACCATCATGGCCGTAACCCCAGACATCATCCAACAGTTGGGAGCGAGTGAAAACACGACCGGCATTGCAGGCAAAATGATAAAGCAGATCGAATTCTTTGGCCGTTAGTTCCACAGCTTTGTTTTTTAATAATACTTTTCTCTTCTGTGGATCGATCACTATCTCGTCAACTTTTAATATTTCAGATTGTTTGGATTGTTCGGCATTAGTGCTGTCAATTCTACGAAAAAGGGCCTTCACCCTGGCCATTAACTCCTTAATACTGAATGGTTTCGTGACATAATCATCCGCCCCAATGTCCAGTCCCTGTACACGATCCAGCTCGGCTGACTTTGAGGTCAGCATAATAATGGGGGTTGTGGTATTCCGGCTCCTGATTTCTCGGCAGATTTCAAATCCATCAATGCCGGGCAGCATGATATCCAATATTACCAGGTCGTAACTGGCAGATTCGAATTTCATTAACCCTTCGGTTCCTTCAAAGGCGAAATCAACCTGAAAAGACAGATCCCTGAGATGAATCTTCAGCAGGTTGGCCAGGTCTTTATTGTCTTCAATGACAAGAATTTTGCGGGTCATAGGCAGTTTTATGTAATCCGGTCAATTTCCTACAAATGTTATAGATTTGTGACATCTTTGAATACAAAATCGAATAAAATGTAATTGTGATGGTAAATTAGCATTATTTGATTACTTTGGAGACAGATTATGAAAACAAAACTGGGTGCGGCAGCGGTACTATTCGTTCTTGTTGTTGCTGTTGGTTGGATTTCAGGCATGGACAAACCAACAGGAGTAATAAAATACCTGAACTCAAAAGGATTGGATGGAGATCAACTGAGAGTTGCCACGTTTGCCGGTGGTTGTTTTTGGTGCACGGAATCTGATTTTGAAAAGTTGTCGGGAGTGTTGGAAGCGGTTTCCGGCTATACGGGAGGTACGGAGAAAAATCCTACGTACAGGCAAGTAGCATCAGGTCAAACCGGACACACCGAGGCGGTTCAGGTCTATTACGACCCTGAACAAATTAGTTATCAGGAACTGGTGGAAGATTTCTGGCGCCACATGGATCCGACAGATGGCAAAGGTCAATTTGTAGATCGAGGTGCGCACTACAGACCGGGGATTTTTTATCACAATGAGGAGCAACGACGTATTGCCACTCAATCCAAAAAAGAGCTGGAAGATTCAGGTCGCTTCAACAAACCTTTGGCTACTGAGATTACACCGTACAAGATTTTTTATATCGCTGAAACCTATCACCAGGACTATTATAAGAAAAAGCCCCTGCGTTATAAATTCTATCGATTCAATTCGGGAAGAGATCAGTTTTTAAGTCAGGTTTGGGGTGAGGAAAAAAACATGAATAACAACAAGGCAAAGCATACCAAATATTCCAAACCTTCAGATTCCGAATTGAAGAAAAAACTGACACCAATGCAATACAAGGTAACCCAACATGACGGCACCGAGCCGCCTTTCAACAACGAATTCTGGGATAATAAACAGGAAGGTATTTATGTTGATATCGTGTCCGGAGAACCCTTGTTCAGCTCTACCGATAAATATAAATCGGGAACCGGGTGGCCGAGTTTTACCAAACCTCTTGTTGGTGATCATATTGTTGAAAAAATCGATAACAGCCTTTTTATGACCAGGGTTGAGGTGAGAAGCAAATATGGTGATTCACATCTTGGTCATGTTTTTGATGATGGTCCCAAACCTACGGGATTAAGGTATTGTATTAATTCAGCATCATTACGATTTATCCCTAAAGATCAGCTTGAAAAAAAAGGTTATGGTGAATTTGTGTCCTTGTTTGATGAATAGTCGGTAATGCTTCCCTAAAATGTTTTCGTGCAGTTCTGATGGATTCAAGTTTCCGTGAATTTGATGGAGAATCGTGCCGGTAGCTTTCAGAAAACATGATTCCGCATTTTGGGGGTGGTAAATGAGCAATATCTCGTGCTAAGAATTGGGATGTAAAGATAGGAATAGAACGAAATAGGTAGCAAAACCCCTAAAATGAAACGATTGGGCGTTTAAACTTGCTTCCGCTTGATTCTGATTGTCACTTTGCATCGATGATTTAATGAATAGATATCCGCTCATCACCATCATTCTTCTTATCAGTTTGTCTGCAGGGGTTTCAACAGTTTGTGGTCAAACACCATCCAATAAAAAATACAAGACAGAAGTGCGCTATGCCCTCTCCGGCAGTCTGACGGTTTATGCCAAGCCTTTCACTACAGCCAGGGTAGTCGGGCAATTGATCTACAACGAAACAATTCAAGTAGTACTGAACAGTGACCAGGTGGAATCAGGTTCTAACTGGGTGCATATTGTTTACCCTTATGAAGGGTTTTTTCAACAATCAAAACCTCCGGAAAACATCAAAGAGGAAGAAGTGGCCGTCATTAGCAGAGAGCGGCCTAAGGAAAAGAAAAAGGACGAGGAAACAAAGGATGTGAACGAAGAGCCTGCAACGGAAGAAGGAAAAGAGGATAGTGAAGCCGAAGCTGAAAGCGACGAGACAGACATGGCGGAAGAGGAAAAATCTGAAGCGGCTAAAAGGCTTTTCGCAGGCAAAAGGGAATATCTGCTGGGAATTGGCGGAAGTGCTTATACAGTGCCTGAAGAAAAAGGTTACGAAGCATCGGGAACTCCCCTGGATATCTATTTCGAGTTCTTGGATCAGGATAGCATCCTGGCTAACATCCGGCTGGGTCTGAATTCAGCTGTTGAGGAAGATGACGATTACAAAGTCAGCACGATTTCACTTTACCTGGCTTATCGAGTGATATTTGATCAACTCAGTTCGCAGGATTTAAAACCATTTGGATTTGCCGGACCGGCCGCAATGTATTCCACAATTACAGGACTCGTAGATAAGACCGCGACAAGTGTGGGACTAATGGCAGGATTAGGCGGCAGCTACCGCCTTTTCTGGGAATTGAGGGTGGGAGCACAAATTGTCTATTTTACCAACCAGCAAGACTTCGGTGACGTCAAACGCTTCGTTGGCTCTACCCAGGCACTCCTGACGATGGATTATAGTTTTTAAGCTGCTATTTCAGTAACCGAGCCTATTATTCCCGGAAAAGATCCTAATTGCACCAATTCTATCATAAGTGATGTTTTCTCCCGGTAAGCCTATAATCAGCGCCTTATTCCCCCCAATTGAGATAATTCCTAAGCCTAGTCCAAGATTATCCCCATTTGCTGAACCTACCAAATCTGGTTTTTGGACAGATGTCAGATCGGTGTCAGATCTAAGCTCTTGTTGGCGGGCAATTAAAACATATCCTTTGTTAGTAGATCCTCTACCAGAAATGAATAGCGTGTCAAAAGTCTCTGAACTTCCAATTTTATCTGATAAAAGATTGACTCCAAGGTAACTGTCGGTATCACCTGTAAAATTCTTTTGATAACCGCTTCCGCCCAGAATATACACTTCTCCTTTATTAGCAGAGCCTCCAGGAGCTCCTACTACCAAACAAGGACATTTTGAGGTTATGCTGGTATCAAATGACGCATCAACAATTTCAAGGCTATATCCAAAATACTCGTCCAAGGGTGTATCTGCCTGTTCAAAATACGAAGGGTAAGTTATCGCAAGAGGAGATACAGAGTTGAGATCAAAAAAACCAACTTTTCCATTCAAATTAGCGCTGGTTTCTCCTGGAATTCCAACATAAAGATATTGACTCCATGAATTAGCAGAGGAAAATCTTGTATTTCCGGCCTTCAAGCTGTATCCGAACAAGGCATTTGGCGCTGCTGTACCTAAAAGATCAGGACCCCGCCATGCATAGCTGCCTGATGATACAGCTGCAACATCACTAGTTGCATTAGTATAGGTAAAATCCTGCTGGTCGATTCTATATATGATACCTGCATTGGGATGGATGACATCATAATAAGGAGCTGAAGCATATATTTCATTATATCCGTCTGCACTACTATCATACAGTTCGATTGCATGTCCTAATTTACCGTCACCAGTTGTTGCGTGTATTTTAAACGCATCATCTGTTGAATCAAAAAGTCTTACTGAGCCATAATCCGCACTCGCATCAGATTTTGGCATCCTGATGACATAGACAGCCCCATCATTATTTACAGCACCAAAACCCGGGGCGCCAACGACCAATTGCTTACTGGAATAGGAAGCAGTATCCACGCTTGTGTCAACCTGACCGATAGCAACAGAATAGCCGAATTGATCACCGGCATTTTCTCCGTAAATTACATAATCATAAGCTCTAATGGTATTCCCGGAATACTCCAACCCTGACCCGGGTGCAAAGCTGGTAGAATAATTGAAATAGCCTTTTATAGTGCGATTAATGTGGCCAATTGATAATACTCCATCTGTGCTGGAATCGGCATACAAGTAATTCTGATAGGTTTTCCCATAAGAACTTAAAAAGGCATCGTTTAATACAGAGGCTATTTCACTAGCTGTAGCCAGTGCTGGATTTGAATAGTCAGTAGCTTCTGCCTGAAATTTGTCAGTAGCGTATGCACTAGTGTCTTGGGAGGGATCAAGAAATATTCTTAGTGAACTTCGTCCATCCGTTGCAAATTCCATGTAATGGCTAGTCACATCTGTTAGAGCACTGTTATCAATCAATTTCAATATTGCTCTCTCTCGAAACCCATTATACCAAACATAAACTGCACCATTTTCCAGATTAGCGGTCCCTCCTGTATGAGAGTAAGCAGGAGCCCCAACTGCAAAATCACTGCTGCCATCACCGTCTAGATCTCCAACAGCTACAGAAAATCCGAAATTTGTAATATCAGTAAAAGCAATGGTTTGGTTTTCATGATAGTAACTTGATTTCTGCATGCCTGGATTATATTCCTCGTAAAAATGGTCGAATGCGAATGGAGTTGGAGCGCTATAACAATTGAACTGTTCCAGGCCAGATACAGGACATGTAACATCATTGCCGGCAGCATCGGTTCCTTTCAATCCAACCTGTGTGTCTGTCAGCAAAGAAAGGCTTGCTAGAGTTAGATAGTCGGATGTGGCATCACAATCGGTGGTAAAATTCCCACTGGATTGGCAGTAGCCAGATGTTGGTGATTGCAAAGGAGTTGATGCCGCTAGAAAAGGATTGGTGGAAGCATATCTCTCAATTTTATCATGCCCGTTGTCTTGAAAATGAGTTGTAATATCAATGCTGCTACTCATTGAACCACTACTGGGAGGGATGGCTACAGCTTTAGGGGTATCATTATCAATATACAAAACGAGTGTGTTTTCTTTATCGATTTTTCCGTTTAGCACATTACCTGGTGCACCCGCATCTTGCGTGCCATCATAAATAATATTGTAATCATATTGGTAAATTATTGTATCAGGCGCTAAGGCAGGAGCTGCTGCTGCAGTAATATCTTCACTGGTATCATCCTGAAATGCGGGATACAGATTTAGATAACGTGTGGCACTTGCATTAGCTGCAGGGGGAGGTCCCGAAGAATATGGAGAATCTGCATCTGATGTTGTGTCAGCAGATGCATCAGTACCTGATTTTAATAAATAGTGAAGTTGGTAGTAACCACCCGGAGTAGTGCGGTTAGCTGACAATGAGAACTTAAAAGTTTGAGATGAATTATAGTATCCACCGTTTATAGTAGGAGTCACACCGCTAATTTCAAAATAGTAGTCGACAGTTGCCTCCTGGTTACCGGCAGCATCGATTGCTGTATAAGACAAATAGGAGTTGTTTGCGTCAACACTGATTGATAGTGGTGGTAGAACGGCGCTATTTGGAAAAGGGCCTGTTGATGGTGTATCTGAAGTTACATCCCAATAAACTGTGACTGCTGTATTATCATCAGCCGATACGTCTACGTTGACAGGGCCGTCACAAAGGTAGTTAAAAGCATCCGGGTTTTGGACACAGGTTGATCCGCCACTTAAGGTAATGCTGCTAACTGGATCT
>JANQLH010000078.1 GCA_028280735.1 SAR324 cluster bacterium
AGATCCAGGGGGTTGATGATTTGCAATGAGATGCCCTGCGGCAAGTCTTTATGTACAAATGTATTGCTTTTTTGGTTCTGGCTAATTTGAATTAAATGGCCACGATAGGGAGGTAAAAGGCTGAGTTCTGTCTCGCTTAACTGTTTGTCCGAGATATTGATGATTGCATCCGGAGATTTTTCTGATTTTAAAGCAAGCATTTTTAAAAAACCTTCGTCACCAATTAATCCAGCGTTTTCTATCCCTAGAGCTTTCAAGTAGTTTAGTTTTTCATTTGTATCAGCAGTTACGTGAATATTGATATCAGTTGATTTAAGCAATTGTAAAAATGCTAATCCGATTTCATCTGTTGCATTTGTTATCAAAATCGTTTTGATATTCTGAATAGGCAACAGGTATTTCAGGATATGGCTTGCACAGATAAAGGACGAGGGGATGGCACTCGCAGCAAAGTGATTTAATTTAATCGGTTTAAAAGCGATGTTCTTAAGATTGACATTGACTGTGCTTGAGCAAGCGTTGCGGCAGATACCAAAAACTTCCTGACCCGGCATGTAATCTTCGCATTCATGTCCAACTTTGGTGACAAAGCCTGAAAATTCTCTACCGTATCCCGACTGTGTTGCTCGGTTTGATCTTTTCAATTCGGAGTAATCAAGGTCATTCAGGTTCAATGAAGCTGAACGTACAGCTACCTGTACTTCATTGGCTCCTGGATCAGTCTGTTTATATTCCTGGTAAAAAGAATTATGATTCTTTCTCTGATCATTTTTAGACAAAAAGACTTCATGGTTTGAAAATCCTTCCGTCCCATTCGGGATATGTGGATAAAGACGGTTTACATACCTTTCATTACCTCTGAATGCTATTTCATCATCATTGCTAAAATGAAGTAGTTCGGTAATTAAGAGGTTAATTTCTTTTTCGTCATGTTGACCGCTGAGATCAATAGCCCAGGAATCCAAACCAGGGTATTCATTAGCTACTACACGTCTCATGCCCTCCAGTGGCGCCTGAACGATATTAACAATTTCATCCTTTTTGATAATTCGGGCATTATGCGTAATTAACCAAAATTTTGGATGAGACAACCAATTCTGCTGCATTAACGCTTGGATTATGAACAAAAATTTTTGGCAGTTATGATTGGCTTTTTTTTCCGGTCTAGAAACTATCTCACAATGTTCTATTGTCCCAATATCGGGTACAAAAATGATATTAGGTGGTTCCAAACTTATCTGTGAGACGTGTTTAAAAAAATCAGTAAGCTGTTGCAATTCCAGCAGATTAAGCTCGAAGAAGTTATCATCTTTTTTTTGGATTTCAGGTCCTGGCGTTGCTTCCAAGACATCGAATCCTAAATTACTCAGATGTGAGGTTAGTTTATGAGCAGTTTCAGAATTCTCATGTACAGTAATCCATCGTTGATTGTTTGATTCGTTAAATGATGAACCAGAACTCTCACGATTAGAGTGGTTTGAAGCTGAATTAACAAGCGGTTCGTGGTTTTTTGCAACGATTACTGCATGCTCCACATATCGATCTTTTTGATCCTTTAAAATCTCGACTTCAGAAAAGCCCTCTTTTTTCAAAAGTGAATGCCAACTATTAGTTCCAATGATAGGATGATCGGGTCTTAACTTATTATCAGTAAATGACCACCAATCTTTCAATGTCCCGAAAATCACATCCAGCCAAAACGGATTTTTGGTAATCTCAAGAATCACAAGTATCCCATTTGAAGATAAAAGCTCCTTTATATTGCTGATGCTGGCTTTCAAGTCAGGCGTTGCATGCAGTGTTAAGGAGCTGACAACTATGTCATAGCTGTTTTCTGTTAACCCCTGTTCTGTTGGGGATCTGGTGATGTCCAAAGTTCGATAATCAACGAACTTAAATTTGCTAAACTTCTCTCTGGCATAAGATAGTAAATTTGGTGCTATATCGGTATATGTGTATTCAATCTCTTTTACAGACAGCACAGGTAGTAGGTAAGAGCTTAGAGATCCTGTACCTGCCCCTATTTCCAATATTTTTAATTTTCTCCTACCCTCGGATGCTTCAACCAATTCAAGAACTGTTTCCTTCAACAGGGTGTTATAAATCCTAATTACGGGAGAATGCTGGTATAGATGTTCAACAAATGTTGTCTTAGAAGAGTAAATGATATTCAGTGGGCTTTGCTTGCCTGTTAGAATATCATGCAAATGATTGCCGCATTTGAATAATAGGAAAAGCTCTGCTTGAAGAATAGGATGATCCGCTATTAATAATGACCATTCCCGATTGGTATCGACCAAAGGAATATCAGACTTAACTTCCCATTGATCATTCTTTTGTGCCAGAACTCCATATTTTTCAAGAATACCAACGAGATATAGAAACAGATTTTTGAAATGATTTATGATGCGATTGTCTTGAATAATTTCAGTTGGATTAAAAACAGTACCTTGTTTGATAGGGATACTAAGTTTATAGAACGTGTTAACAATGTATTGAAGACACAAATCATCAAGTTGCTTTTCGACAACAAATCTAAGCTTTTCTATTTCGAATTCTTTTGAAAGTCTGTCAAATCTTGCTTGTGGTTCTATGGTCAGTGAGGGTAGTTCTAATAAACTCGGACTTTTATGTTCGTTAGAAATGAAATGGGAGTTTTTTTGTAAAATCCATCGATAGTTAAAAAGATTTTTCTCAATGGTTTGGAAAGTTGTCTGTGATTTTCGATCTACTCGTGTGAACAATGATTGTTGAAAATGGGCGATCGTTTTTCCTGAGTCATTATAAAGTAGCACTTCGGCTTCGATTGTATTCACATTCCTACCAGTTATTTTGCAGAAAGCCCAATTGACTTTGGTGATAGCCGATTCTAAAAAGATCCGTTTAAATTGGGTTGGCAAGTATAAGCCTTCTTCCGGGATGAGTTCTAAAATATGGAAGCAGGAGTCCAGCACAGTCACTTGAATGTTGAATTTGTTATTTTTTTTGTGATTCTCCTCCTCGATAGAAATTTTGCCTATACCACATTGATTGTTTTTCCATAGTTCTTGGACCAATCGAAAAGATTTGCCGTAATTTAGTCCCCTCTCTTTCAAACCTCGATAAACATCGCTTTTTGTAAGTCGTGTGTTAAATTTTTGTATTAACTGGTTGATGTTGAGAACAGGGACTTTGGGAACATCCAAGTTGGTTAAAACGCTCCCGTTAGCATTTTGAGACCAGCGATCAGACTCACTGGATTTCTTACTATGTATCGAAATTCTATTATTAGACTCAAAATTCAGATTTAATAAGATTTGTGAATCTACTTCCAGAACAATAGGTGAAGTCAGTTTTAAATTTTCAATTAATATGCCTGCCGAATTGTATTCTTCTTTCGCTGCTGTTCTGATCATTTCTAAGTACGCTGCAGCCGGAAATACTAATTCGTTTTGAACAGAGTGTTCTTTAAAAAGTTCGACCGCGTTGATATCCAGCACCTTTGTCCAGGATGATAGACCTGAATCGGATTTATTTCCCAAAACAGGATGATGGTCCTTCCCTTTCCTAAAAAGCTCTGAAATTTTAGATTCGTTCCAGTAGCGCTTTCGTTGAAACGGATAATTTGGAAGGAATACCAGCTTACCACTATATTTTGGATAGATTTTCCTCCATTTAATTGGATATCCGTTAACGTAAAGCTCAGCAACAGATTTTTGAATATTTTGGCTTGATCCTAAGTTTCTTTTAACCGAGTGAAACAATAGTTTCTGATCACAATTTTCATTTATGACTTCCCTGATTGAAGGAGCCAACACCGGATGAGCACTAACTTCGATAAACACTGAATGTTTTGATTCAATCAATGTATTTAAGGCCTTTTGGAAAAGGACTGGTTGTCGCACGTTTTTAACCCAGTAACTGGCATCAAACTCTTTTCCATCAATAAAATCACCTGTTACGGTTGAAACGATAGGGATCTTAGCTTTTTTAGGTTTTAATTCTGACAAAGATAATTCCAGATCAGGAGTAATTAGATCCATCGCCGGGCTATGGTAGGGAACCTCGACTTTTAAAAATCTATTAAATACATTCTTTTTATCCAAAAGAAGTGAAATCTTTTTAAGCTCTGAAGTGTTTCCAGAAAGGGTTACTGAGGTTGGACTATTGAGAGCCCCAATTGATACTCCTGAATGAAAGTTCTTTAAAAGAACCTTAATTTCATCATGAGCCATACCAACCGCCAACATGCTTCCTTTACCGGAAGTTAATTGCTGAAGGCGGCTACGATGAAATGCAACTGATAGTGCATCATCAAGGTTTAAAGCTCCTGCAACATAACTAGCAGCTATTTCACCGACACTATGTCCAACAATTACATCCGGGAAAATACCTCTATTTTGCCATAATCTGGCTAAGGCAACCTGCAATGCAAAAATACACGGTTGAGCAACTCGAGTTTCGTGAAGACGCGAATGGCTGTCTTTGCGAACTATCTGGTCCATTAGAGACCAATCATTATCATACCTCCTGAAAAGTGTATCACACTCCTCGATAGTATTTTTAACTATGGGCTCTTTTCGGATTAATTCCTCCCCCATGCCGATCCATTGCTGCCCCATGCCGGAAAAGATGAATGCACCCTTTAATCTGGTTTCTTTTAAGCATGAGCCATGGACTATCTCATGAGTTTCTTTATTTTTAAGATACTGTTTCAGTTTGAATATCAATTCATCCTGTGATTTTGAAACTAAACAAATGCGCTCGGAAAAATGGGACCTACAAAGAGCAGTGGTGTATCCAATATCCATTATTTTCGCAGCATCATTTTGATAAGTTTTCCTCTTTAAATGATTCAATAAATTGGTAACAGTATCATGTAAACCGTCTTTAGTTTTTGCGGATAATGGTATTAGAGCTGTTGTTGCCATATTCTGGCTTTTATCAGTCACTTCCGAGCTGTATGCGTTTGAAGGTACATGTTCTTGCAGAACTGCATGAGCGTTAGTCCCCCCAAATCCAAAAGAATTGACACTGGCAATTCTTGGTTTGTTTTTAATTCTTGGCCATGATTTCAACTCTACGGGAACCCTGAGTTTAAGCGATTCAAAGTCAATACGTGGATTGGGATTGTTAAAATGAAGATTAGGAGGAGTTTTTTTGTGCTTTAGCATCAGAGACGTTTTAATTATGCCAGCGATTCCTGCTGCTGCTTCAGTGTGTCCAAAATTACTTTTTACAGATCCAATGATACAGGCATTCTGTTCGGTTCTTCCAGGGCCCAGAGCCATTCCCAAAGATTCGGCTTCAATTGGATCACCAACTTCTGTACCTGTTCCATGTGCCTCTACATATTGAACATCTTTTGGATCCACACATGAGTTTTTTAGTGCACTCAATATTAATTGTTCTTGTGAGTCTTTATTTGGCATCGTTAAACCCTGACCGCAACCATCCTGGTTTACAGCTGTTCCACGAATAACCGCATAAATATGGTCACCGGAAGTTTCAGCTTCGGACAAGCGCTTTAATATTACAGTTGCTGCACCTTCTGCTCTAGCATAACCATTTGCTGCTTCATCAAATGGTTTGCAATATCCATCGGGAGAAAGCATTGAAGCTTTGCATAGGCTCATAGACATTTCCGGTTTCAGCATTAAATTAACACCTGAAGCCAAAGCTAAGTCTGTATCTCTGCTCAAAAGGTCTTTGCAAGCGTAATGAATGCATACTAACGAAGAGGAACAGGCCGTATCTATGACCAAACTGGGTCCCTTTAAATCAAACTGGTTAGATATTCTATTAGCCGCTATGGTCGCTGAACCACCAATTGCTGAATATACACCATGGTTTTGATGTTCTGTTGCAGCACTATGAATGTTTTCATAATCATGAATAAATAAACCTACATAGACCCCGGTTTTCGATCCAGTTAATGAATCAGGATCGATTCCAGCGTTTTCAAATGTTTCCCAAGTTACCTCCAAAAGTAATCTCTGCTGAGGATCCATAAAGTGAGCTTCTTTTGGCGAGATGCCAAAAAATAACGGATCAAACTTATCAATTTCCTCAAGATATCCACCTTTTTTTACATAAAGTTTTCCCTTCTTTTCCCTTTTTTTATCAAAAAAACGATTGAGACTCCAACGGTTTGAGGGAGTCTCAGAGATTCCGTCACCTCCTCTGCAAAGAAATTCCCAAAATGACTGGGGTGTTTTAATGCCACCGGGAAATCGACACCCTATTCCAATTATGGCAATCGGTTCTCGTAAGCAGTTAGATAGATCTTTACTCATGGTTTGTATTGTTGGCAGGAATTCTAATTCTCAATTGAACTGTGAAAATGAGTGGAAGAAACTGAACGGAGATGATATTCATCGGACCGATAAAAGCGGTCGGAACAAAAAAAAGAAGCTCTCTTTTGATTCTTTTAATGGATAGCAAAGATCAAAGATATAAAGGAACTCATTCCTGAACCGCTAAATCAAGGCTTTAATGTTAACACTTTTCTTTAACTCCATTGAACCAAATAACCGCCACAAGGGAATAAATCTCCGGGTTTTGGGTCGTTTTCGTCCCAATTTAATAACCACTGCATTAAAAGCTCTTCCATAAAATCAATTTTGATACCTCTATCCGGATTATTCAAAGTGATCTTTCTCCAGATATCACCAAAATTCATTCTATTAACCGGCACCTCAATGGCTTTGAGATAGATTCTGTATTCCTTTTTAGTAATCATATGTGATGCATCGAAATCAATGTTTTTAAACGTTGTAATCATGACAGATGTTAACCAGGCAGGAGAGGCATTTTTATTAATGGATAGTTCTTTAAGTCCAAACCTGACGGTTTTACCTTTTTCAACGGCATATTTGATTTCTCCATAAAACTGAATGAACTGATTCATGTTTATCTTGTTGTCGGGAATGGTTCCTAAATAGGCGTGAATCATTACCCAAAAATTGGCTTTTGCTGTCAGTAAATCCAGGTACAACGGCTCTCTATCCGACCATCCATATCTTGTTTTAACTGCTTGTGCCCCTAATACAAAATCAACGAAATCGATAAAACCATCTTTAGTGACATCCAAAGTTTCAAATAGAGCTCCATATTTTTTTATCTGATACTTTGAAAGATCAAACTTATCTTTGATTTCATCAATATCCATAATTTGCTCCCATTTTTTTTGTGTTAAAATTCAGTTTTTATTTTGATTGATTATCACCATTACCTCCCCATCAATATTACATTTCATTAAAAATTCAAGTGAAATCGCTTTTTTACAATAAAAATAAAGAATATTATGCTTTAAACAAGCGAACGTAGTTTCTACTATTTGGATTTAACTGAATGCTCCAGGGATAATGCAGAGTATTTTCTCGATGTTTCTGCAGTTTCGCCTAAAGGAGGTAAATATGTCCGGGAAACAAAAAGTCCCATACGCATACAAGATTCGTCAGTAAACTCTTTACTCAAAGTTATACCTAACTGGTAACGAAGTGGGATAAAGTGTATTCAAGAAGCTTTCTTGATGTTTGTATTATAAACTTAGTGAACATCGTATTGTAAGTTCGTTTTTAAAAGTAATAACTTCGGGAGGTACAAAAAAAACAATTGCAGGGATATCATTTTCAAAATCCGATATTGAAGGAGTTTTTTTCACGAGCGATCGTATAGTTGAATAAATCCTGTTTTATGATCACTCTCACTCAAAAAACTCGTTTTTTAAGAAAAACACCTTAAAAAACCGCTAAGAATTGCCAAAATCGACTTTTATTTGACATGTTTTCAACTGTTTCTTACTATTTAGACATTTTTAGCTATTACCATTGGATTGATCGGGAGTGAAAAAATGTCATTGCTATTTACGCCTAAGAAAATCGGTAATCTGGAGATCAAAAATCGTTTTGTACAATCAGCCACTTTCACAGCCTCGGCCCAACCTAATGGTGAGATAAGTGAACTCAACATTA
>JANQLH010000104.1 GCA_028280735.1 SAR324 cluster bacterium
TGAAAGCAGATGGCTGACAGCAGGTGAATCTTCAAGTTGAAGTCCGGCATCCAGCACAAGGCTGGATAAGGGTTTAGCGATTTACCGTTCAGACACTGGTTAATAATTATGATGGTTTCAGCATGACAAGATGTCGTTGATGTGTTTACAAAAACAAAACCGGCGGATCAATTTGCAAAATGACATGCGAATTCCGGGATGAGCGTTCTTAGCAGTAAGCAGTGATACCTTGGAGAATAAGCATTTTTAACCAATCACGGATATAATCTATGTTTGCCCGATTAATCAAACAAAAAGTTCAAAACACTATCAACGCAGAGGAAAACTCCAGCTACGCCATGGCAGGTTTAGAGTTGGAAGATTCTCATGTGTTTCCTGATGTGGATGAAGATCTGTCCGCAGAAGAAAAAGCAGAGGTTATTCTGAAACAAATGACCCTTGAAGAGAAAACAGACATGCTGGGGGGCATTGATAATCTTGCTATAAAAGGCAATGATCGGCTTAAATTGCCGAGAGTCTGGTGCAGTGATGCGTCTGCAGGTGTTCGTTGCTTTAAACGGGCTACAGCATTTCCGGTGCCGATAGCCATGGCTGCGACTTGGAATCGTGATCAGATGAAGATTGTTGGCGAGACTATTGCCAAGGAATGCCGTTCCAAGGGAGTTTCGATTCTGCTGGGTCCCGGGGTAAATATATGTCGGGTTCCAACCTGTGGAAGAAACTTTGAATACATGGGGGAAGACCCCTACCTGGCGGCCAAGCTTACAACTCCCTACATAAAGGGAGTTCAAAGTAAGGGGGTGATAGCAACCATCAAACATTTCGCCTGCAACAACTCCGATTATGACAGGCACAGGGCTAACTCCAAGCTGGATGAAAGGACTTTGAGAGAAATCTATCTGCCGGCTTTTAAAGAGGCAGTGAAAGAAGCAGGCGTACTCTCGGTGATGAGTGCCTACAATCCGGTAAACGGTATTTTTGCCAGTGAAAATAAGACCTTGCTGACCGATATTCTAAGAAGTGAGTGGGGCTTCAAAGGATTTGTGATCTCAGATTGGACCAGTGTTTATGATACTGAAAAACCAATCAGGGCCGGGCTCGATCTGGAAATGCCGAAAGGAGATTATCTGAATCACAAGCGTATCCAAAAGCTGATAGATGCCGGTAAGTTAAGTGAACAGGATATCGATAAACCCGTTCGCAACCTGCTGACTACTTTCTTCAAAGCGGGTATCTATTCCCGATCATTGAAAAACCACGATTCCCCGGAGTATTCCGATGAGCACAGCCAGATATCCCTGGATACGGCCAGGCAGGCTGTCACTTTGCTAAAGAATAAAAATAAACTGCTTCCCCTGGATAAAAGTAAGTTGTCCAAAATTGCCGTTGTCGGGGAAATGGCAAAAAATACCACGACTTGTGGCGGGGGTAGTTGTTGTATTCGCAGCTACGATAAAGTTTCGATTCTGGATGCTATCCTTGAAGAAGCAAGAGAAGATATTGATATTATGTATCTGGAGCCAAAAAAAGGCAGACCGAATAGTGAACAAATCAAAAAAATCCAAAATGCCGATGTGGTGATTGTTTCGGTGGGATTTACCAATCAAGATGAAAGCGAGGCCTATGATAAAAGTTGGGAACTTCCCAATTCGCAGGGAAAACTAATCAAAACAGTTTCAGAATACAACGATAATGTTGTGGTTATATTGACCACGGGAACTGACGTGGAAACTGAATCCTGGATTCATGATATTCCCGCCTTACTGCATGGGTACTATCTTGGCGAAAAAGGCGGCAGAGCCATTGCTGAAGTATTGTTTGGCAAAACCAATCCTTCAGGTAAATTACCATTCACCATGGCCAAACGTTGGGAAGATATTGAAGCAGCAAAATACTACGTCAAAAATCCGGAAAAGATTTCGTTGCTTCGAATTTTGGGGCCTCAAGGTAAACGTTGGATTCGCAAAATATGGGATATGGAATATGGCGAAAAACTGATGGTTGGCTACCGTCATTTTGATACCAACAATGTAGAACCTCAATTTCCTTTCGGATTTGGGCTCTCCTACACGGAATTCGCTTTTTCAGACCTGAAAACGAATCCTTCTGAAATCTCAACGGAAGCCCTGGAAAAGGGCGAGCAACTGACAATCAGTCTTAAGCTGGAAAACAAAGGCGCTATCCCCGGTTCGGAAGTGATACAGCTATATGTTAAGGATGTCGAGTCATCCTTGCCAAGACCTGAAAAAGAGCTAAAAGGATTTGAGAAGGTTCATTTGGATCCCGGGGATTCCGCATCAGTTGAAATGACCATTAAAAAAGAAGACCTGATGTTTTTTGATGATACAAAGGGTAGATGGAGTCTTGAACCGGGAAAGTTCCAGGTGCTGATTGGTTCCAGCAGTCGGGATCTTCCCCTGCAGTCAACCTTTAACGTTACCCGGCTGAAACAGAATGCGGATAATGTTTAACCGGTAAACCGATGAGAATAGATCGAATGCTTGCCATTGTAGTGTTACTGCTGAATCGCAAAACCATCACGGCAAGGGAATTGGCGGATCGATTTGAGGTATCGCTACGGACTGTATACAGGGATATTGATGCAATCAATGAAGCCGGTATACCCGTGCTTTCGAACCAGGGCTCCGGGGGTGGATTCAGCATCATGGAAAATTACAGGCTGAATCATCAATATTTATCCCTGGAAAACTCAAGAACGATTATCACTGCCTTGAAAGGAGTGAATACTGCTTTGCAGGACCGGGAAGTTGAATTGGCCATGGAGAAAATCCGCTCGCTGATACCGGCGGAGAAGGCTCCGGAATTTGACAGACAAGCGGACCAGTTAGTAATAGATCATCTTCCCTGGGGATTTAACAGTAAGATGCAGGATCGCATCCGACAATTAAACCGATCAATTGCGGACTGCAAATTAATCAAAGTAGAATACCAAAACCTCAAAGGTGAATACTCTGTGCGAAACATCGAACCAATGACGCTTGTCTTCAAAGGTTACAATTGGTATTTGTTTGGCTTCTGCCTGACCAAACAGGATGGTCGGGTGTTTCGACTGTCCCGTATTCGAAATCTGGAATTCTTGAATAGCTCATTTATCCGCCGGGATATAAAGTTTAACGATTTTGCCGTTCAAGCAAATTCTTCGGGCCAGATCGTTGATCTTGAACTGAAATTCACTCCTGAAGTCAAAATGAGAGTTCGAGAGTTTTTTTATTTGGAAGATATCACTGAACATGAAGATGGAAGCTTGCTGGTAAAAGTTTCATTTCCCGAGGATAACTGGGTGTATTCACTTATTATGAGCTTTGGCAGTGATGTTGAAGTCCTCTCTCCCAAACACATCAGAAAGCTGATTTTGGAATCTGCAAAAAAAATCCAATCGATTTATCAAACCTGACATAACGGTGTCAAAAACCTCGCTTAAACTGAAACAGAAAACTTCAACAGTATCATTTCAATGATAACATAGCTCAATTAAATCCCCGACATCAGCGAGGTAATTATGAACAATGAATTCTGTCAGTCTTGCGGTATGCCTTTGAGAGAGGATACCAAACACGACCAATCCACTGCCTATTGTAAATATTGTGCGGACGAGAATGGGAAGTTGAATCCCCGCGAAGCCGTTCAAGCCGGAATTGCTGAATGGTTAAAAATGTTTACGCCTTCCAAAGACGGTGTGGATTTTATGAAACGTGCCGATTCGTACTTACAGGCTATGCCGGCCTGGGCTGAATAAAGCCGGTTATTGGTCGTCAATTATCGGCTATCAGGTGCTTTGTTGGGTAACTGAGCCTTACGAGGCATCTGTTGCAGGCTTTGATATTCGCCTGCAATCGTTTTAAAACAGCAAAGCCAGCGATACCCCTCCTTTCGGGTAGGTGTGGGAGGATTTGTCATCCGGTTCGGTTAATCCGTATTGCTTCTCCATCAGTTCCATCGATAAATACCCGCTTAGTGTCAGTTCTTCATTCAGCGAATAAGCAACATGCACAGCGTTGGTTAATGATTTTCCCAAGTAGACAAACTCTCCCAGGCCATCACCATCTTTTTCCCTGGTGAAGTCCATCTCTTTGTAAATTAAGGAATAGGTGGGACGAAAAGAAGCAAAACCGAACAAATCCAAAGTGAAACGATAGTAAGTAAAATTCGCCTGAAAATCCGCTTTTTTTCTCAACTCTTCATTATATGCCTCAATATATTCTCTTTCGGGCCCGGACACATCATCGGGCAGAGGAAGCAGCGGCTCTTTGGTATCCTGTCCGACTCCGAAATGAAGTTCTGCCTTAAGATATCTGTTGTGAAACGAAAGCGAGCCACGGTTGAGATTCATGTCATCCTGGTGAAATCTGGATTCATGTTGAACGGCGTAATACAGGATATCGATCACGGAGATGTCAAATGCAAAGGGACCATAATCAAAACCACCTGCTAGATGCAGGATTTCATTTTCGCGATTATCGTTTTCTTCGAGATCTTCTTCCGACCACTTGTATTTTTCAGAGCCCATGGTGAATCTGCTGAAATCCAGCATGATGGAGAAATGAAGGTAGCTGGCTTTCATACGAAAGTAAGCCTGCATCTGGGGCTCCTCGTGAAAACTATAAAACATGGGAGCGCTGCCGGTAATGAAAATACTTTGATATCCGAATGGACCGTCCGTTGTCTCATTTACAATCGCCGGAATAAAACTGTTGCTTCGATTATTCGACGAACCATACCTGTTCCCATAATTAACCCAAAGTCCAAGTGAGGTATCATTGCCGTAAACCTGGGGTACCGGATAAAAACGCCTGTTGGAGTTGTATTTTCTAATAATATCATAACCTTCTTTGAGTCGGTCCAATTCTTTTTTGATCAATAAGGGTTCTGATAACAGATATTGTGGATATACCTTGTGGATTTGATCATTGCCTGCAAGCTTGTCCGCTCCTTCAGGTTCACAATGCATGAAGGGGTACGGGTGTACGAAATGCAGGTTGCTTTCCGGTAAGGCTTGATGCCTTGTTTGAACTTCAAAGGGATCAATGGTTATATCCCAGATATCATCCGTATCAATTACCGATTGAGTTCCGGCGAGAGTCAAAAAAGAGATCTGCTCTTCCGAATAATCAATCATCCAGCCTTTCACCAGATCAACAATATCATCCTCAAAAACGGTCTTGACGGTGATAAACTCAGTTTCCCCGGGATTTACAACCTGTGGAATCCTAATCCTGCCAATAGGGTATCTGGCCATGTAGATGATGTTAAAGCGGGGTATCCTGTGAATCACTCCATCCAGACTGATCAATTGCAGGGTGTTGTCGTCAACATTGACGATAACACCGGTTTCTCTGACACAGGCAGATGAATAAACGGCAGATACTGTTACTGCTTCAACACGACTATTCCAGATAAGTATTAGTACTGTTATCCAACAGAAAATCAGACCATTAGAGTATGAACTCCACCAGTACCGTAAAAGTAACCTTGTTTTCTTCAAAGATGTCATCATGATCAGATGATTTGGAATGATATTGACGAATAAAATAGTTTAGATATCCCTTCAGTGCCACATAGTCACCGAATTCCTGCTGAACACGCGCAGAAGTAATGTATTGTCTGTAATCAAGATTATAGTCTGCCCCAGCCAGAGTTTCTTCATAGTTCCCTTGCAGAATCACCCCGCTCATTCCAAGGAGGACGTCTTCATTCAAGGAATGATTATAATTCACCCTGAAAAACCGGGAATGAAAATCAAATTGCTCCAACTGATCGACCAGGTTTTTGGAAGCTTCTGTTATAGTGGTCCCCGCTGCCATTTCTTCGGCATAAATCAGTTTGATCGAGTTTTTGGAAGGGGAGTTTGAACCTGCCTTAATATCTGAAAATAAAAACTGCAAATCGGAATCAGCTGTTGTGAATTTAAAACTAATAATCGGCATCGATTTTTCCGATAAAATCTCCCTGAAAATTCCGTTAGCCTGCATGCCTGTGACAGGATAATAATACCCTGCTGAAAACGAGTACGGTCCCCAATCCAGACCGGTCATGGCCATTTGGTTGTAGTGCGGAAAAACCAGGGGATCATCAGCGTCACGTCTTGAGAAAAAATCGGAATAAAGAGCCCGATTTTCAACGATAAACGACTCCCCATATGAAAATCCCCATACATTGCCGGAAAACAATACTGATAAAAAATGATATTTACCGGAAAAATTAACGGCAAAAACCGGTTCTACATTGGGCAAACTGTCGTTGATGAACGATCCAATGTTTAAAATCCCTTGAGGACCGTAATTGCTTCCGGTTGGCCATTGAAAACTAAGCGGTAGGTTTGCAGGCAACTCTTCCTGAAAATCGGAACGATCCACAACCAGGCCAACCTTAGTCTTGCTTTCATAAAGATAAGGTCGTGCATAAAAAGATGTCCTTTTTTGGAATCGATTCAGCTTGGTAAAACCATTGCGGTAAACACTGAAAAACTTCGCAACGGCAATCGGATCACTGATCATTCGGGTGGGTTGAATCAAGTTGTCCGTATTTGCCGGATCGAATTCACATTCAGGTAAATTATTGCCAAAACCAAACTGGTAGGTCTGGAAATGCGAAATCTTTAAATCACCCCAATCTGATTGATCAGGAATGGAAAAGGTCTGGATCATATCGGTATTCACCAGGTGGATGTTTCCTTTTACATCAAAGAAAACAATCAGTTCTTCCATAAAGCGAATAGGCCAACCTGTAAAATTGATCTCCTCATCACCCTGAATACTTACATACCTTAGGTAATGTGCCAGGCCACGGTCCAATTCCAGATGGGTAATGGGATTATCCAGGGTGTTGTAAACAAGGATATGCTCAACACCCTGTTTTGGAACTGTTTCGATGTGTCCCAGGGTATTCAGGAGGACGATTTCTTTGTTATCAACATGAACAATTAGTCCGGTGGATCGTTCGCATTTCGACTGAACTATGGAATAAAGCTCCAATGCAAGAGCAGCAGATCCATAACTAAGTAGTATCAGCAACAGGATGATTAATTTCAGTCCGGTTTTCATTCTAAAATGAGGTTTGAAGTTTTTTTGGATTAAAAGCCCAAAGATTTACGACGAATATCAATATCATTGAACAAGCTCATCAAAATTTTTGACGATGTTTTCCCTGGATTACCTTTGTTATTACAAACTTTTAACCTGTTTATGATCGATTCGTTGCAAAAATCTTCACTAAATATTTCTTGACTTGAAATGGGCATATGCCTATTATTTTTTCTATTCACACGATCCCAAGTCAAAAGGAAGGAATTGTTCGCAGTAAACCTGTGATAGTCGCATCCTGGTTAGGCCTTGATCGACAAGGAATGACAGAGTTTACTGTAAGATAAAAGTGCCTGCCAATCAAGCGTTCGCAACGATATTGACTTGGATGCCTTGATCATGCCTCGGAATCAAGCGCACAATAATGCAGGGTGGATCACAAGGGTTTTGAATTAAATACTTTTGCCATACACATTAATCCTCTCCAATATCTACCCTGCATTATCAAACAACCTCCATTCCGGCTTTCTCCCTTCATTCCCATATAATACAAGCAGTGAACATTTTGCGAATCAAAGTGAACATTTGTGCTTGATTTTCACTTGCATCGTATGCTGAAATAAATTCCATTGCCTGACATCAAACTAAAAAAGATCATTTTCTCAAAAAAAGTTATTAGTTTAAAAAACATTGGATCTACTGAAATAGAGTTCTCATATTCACGGTTTTTGAAAGAAATTGCTAAAGAGAGTGATGAACAGGCCGAAGCTGAGGACAAATGGTTAATGCTTAACACAGGTTTTGGGGAACTGGCAATTCAGAAGATACTTCGCTGATCCGATTGTTCGGCAAAACCTTGCAACAACTATAAACCAGATTTACCGCTTTGCAGGAATAAACCAAACTTAAAACCCGCTTCAGTTTGTCTACTGACAATTTTATTTATAAAGTTTATCAATGAAACCGAACAACAACCTCGATTCTTTGGAATTGGATCACATCATTGTCAAAGGTGCCAGAGAACATAACTTAAAGAATATAGACATCAGTCTGCCCAAAAAAAAGCTGATCGTTTTTACAGGTGTATCCGGATCGGGGAAATCCAGTCTTGCGTTTGATACAATTTTTGCCGAAGGGCAGAGACGGTACATCGAATCTCTTTCTTCGTATGCACGTCAGTTTATCGGCCAGTTGGAAAAACCAAAATACGAGACCATCAAAGGTCTGTCGCCAACGATTTCCATTGAACAAAAATCTGCGTCCAAGAATCCCCGCTCAACCGTCGGCACAATCACCGAAGTATACGACTATTTAAGGGTACTGTTTGCCAGGATTGGTGTTCAATACTGTTATCAATGCGGGAAAGAAGTCGGTCGTGGCGATGCTGTCGGTATGGTGGAGCAGATTCTGGAACTGCCTCCGGCAACCGAGATTTTGATTCTTTCCCCACTGGTGGAAAGCAGAAAAGGTGAACATCGGGATTTGTTGGTTGAGTTGAAAAAAGAAGGCTATTCACGCGTCCGGGTGAACGGCGTGGTGCAAAGAGTGGAAAATGTTCAGGCCCTGGCCAAGCATAAAAAACATGATATCGAAGTGGTGATCGATCGGCTCAAAATCAAGGAAGATTCAAATTTCAAAACACGGTTGACCGATTCGGTCGAGACTGCCCTCAAACTGGGAAAAGGCCAAATCATAGTGCATACCGGGGGTAACCAGGATATCCGTATGAGTGAATCCAGGACCTGTTGCGGAATTGCCTACCCGGAACTGGGGCCTACCCTGTTTTCCTTTAACTCCCCAAGAGGTATGTGTCCGGAATGCAATGGAATCGGCACCGTATTGTCCATGGATGAGGAAAAGATCATCCCTGACGCCACCCTTTCAATCAACGAGGGAGCCATCGTTCCTTGGAAAAACTACTTTGTGACAAACGGTAATAAAAAGAAAAGTTCATGGGGATTAAAACACATCGAAGCTGTCCAAAAACAATGGAATATAGACTTTGATAAACCCTGGAACAAACTGCCGAAAAAGCACCGGGACCTGTTTTTATACGGGACGGGGAAGGAAGAGATTGTCGTTGACTGGAGTTCGGAAAAGATGCAGGGGTCCATAACCACAACCTTTGAAGGCATAATGCATACCCTTATGCGGCGATATTTACAGACCAAATCGGAAGGAACCAAATCCTGGTATGCCACCTTCATGTCGAATCAAACCTGCCCCGTGTGTGAGGGAAGACGCTTGAAACAGGAAGTTCTGCACGTAAAAATTAAAAACAAGTCCATTATCGATGTAACTTCCATGACCATCTCGGAGGCATTTGGTTTTCTCAGCCGCTTGGAATTGGATGGCAATAAACAGATGATCGCGGATGAGTTGCTCAAAGAGATCATCAACAGGTTGGGGTTCTTAATAAATGTTGGATTGAATTATCTCTCTCTGGAACGCAAAGGTCCGACGCTCTCCGGTGGAGAATCTCAAAGGATTCGTCTTGCATCTCAAATTGGTTCCGAGCTAACAGGTGTCCTGTATATACTTGATGAACCCTCCATCGGTCTTCACCAAAAAGATAACATCAAGCTGCTCAAAAGCCTCTGTCACCTGAGGGATATCGGAAACACCCTGATTGTCGTTGAACATGACCAGGAGACCATTGAAGCTGCTGATTGGATTGTGGATATTGGCCCGGGTGCCGGTAGGTTAGGTGGAGAGATTGTGGCAGCCGGTACGCCGGCCCAGATTTGTGCCAATAACAACTCCTTGACCGGAAAATTTTTAAGTGGAAAAGAACATATCGCAATTCCAAAAAAACGACGAAAAATTAAAAAGAACAATAATCACAAGATTGCGATCAAACAAGCAATAGCTAATAATCTGCGCGGTATCGATGTCAGTGTTCCCCTGGGCTGTTTTGTAACGATCACCGGCGTCTCTGGCGCCGGAAAATCAACCCTGGTTAATCAGATTCTTTATCCCGCCCTGGCAAAAAAACTCCACAACGCCAGTCTGGAAATAGGCAAACACAAGCAGATAACCGGTCTTTCTCATTTGGATAAAATCATCAATATCGATCAGAAAGCAATAGGCAGGACACCGCGAAGCAATCCGGCCACCTATACCAAGGTGTTCGATCTGATCCGGGATCTGTTTGCCGTTTTACCGGAATCCAAAGCCCGTGGATATAAAAAAGGCCGGTTTTCATTCAATGTCAAAGGCGGACGATGTGAGCACTGCAAAGGCGATGGGTATATCAAGGTGGAAATGCACTTTCTGGCCGATGTCTTTGTTCCCTGTGAAGCCTGCAAAGGGAAACGATTTAACGAACCCACCCTGGAGATTCTATATAAAGGACATTCTATCAATGACATATTGAATCTTTCGGTGCGAGACGCCTTGGAAGTGTTTGAAAATCAACCGAAAATCAAAACCATCCTTACCACACTGAAAGAAGTCGGCCTAACCTATATCAAGCTGGGTCAGCCTGCAACAACGCTTTCCGGTGGGGAGGCACAACGTATCAAGCTGGCACGGGAACTCGCAAAACGAGACACCGGCAGGACCCTTTATATCCTCGATGAACCAACCACCGGATTGCATTTTAATGATATCCGGCTGCTTCTAAAAGTTCTGCAGAAGCTGGTTGACGCAGGTAATTCCGTCATTGTGATTGAACATAACCTGGATGTGATCAAATGTGCCGACTGGGTCGTTGACCTGGGACCCGAAGGTGGCAAGGAAGGCGGCCTGGTCGTCGCCGAAGGAACACCGGAAACTGTTGCTGAAAACATCCAAAGCTATACCGGTCAATTTCTAAAAAAGGTTCTGAAGCAATAATTCCCACAAGAATCCTCCTACCATTTAAGGTGCTGCTCGGATGTGGCATGACTTCTCCTCAAAGTCCTACATTGTTTCGGCCAAACAATGCCCCATCCGAGCTTCCACCTCTCTAAAATACCTTCAAAAATCACCCATCATTTGGTTGACAAACCTCCATCCGGGAAACATCCTCCGCCAACCATTTTTATACTTTCCCCCTTTTTTCTTCCAATCAAATATAAAAAGAGCGTTCGTTCGTTTTTTGTTGACATGTATCAGTGCGAGGTGCAACATTTTAGTTAGCCTAAGACAATTAGGAGAATGAAAAACTCTAACAGAACGTTTCACTTAGCCGTCAACCGACGAAACAGACAAGATTAGCAAATCAGACGTTTTTACAGGTAAGAGTTGGTTAAACAGGTAGCGAAGCTTTTAAATTTTTAGTTGTAGGACAAGGTCCGGCGTTAAAAAACCAATTGAGAGGAAAACAATGGCACAACAGCTTGCAGATCAACGAGATCTTGAATTTGTAATATGGGAACAATTTGATAACGCAAAATTCCTGGAAAATGAGAAGTATGCTGCATTTAACAAGAAGACTTGCGATATGATTCTGAAGGAAGGCCGCAAGATTGCGATCAACGAAGTTCTTCCTACCATGGCAGAAGGTGAGCAGGAAGGTCTGGAATTCAAAGACGGTGAAGTAAAGACTCCGGAATGTTTCAAGCCTGCGTTTGAACTGTTAAAGGAAGGAGAGTGGGGAAACCTGGCAGTACCGGAAGAGATGGGTGGACAAGGAGCTCCTCATTTTATCGGATCAGCTGTTTCTGAATACATGATGGCCGGCAACTGGCCGTTGAATGCTTATGTGAGCATGGGTAACGGAACAGCTGATATGATTCAGAAATATGGAACGGAAGAGCAAATAAAAACCTATGTCAAAAAGCTTGTTTCCGCCGAATGGGGCGGTACCATGTTGCTGACGGAACCAAATGCGGGTTCTGATGTTGGAGCGTTGGAAACAACAGCTGTGAAGAATGATGATGGTACCTATTCCATTACCGGGAACAAGATTTTTATCACGAACGGCGAGCATGACCTTAATGACAACATCATTCACCCTGTTCTGGCTCGTGTTGAAGGTGCACCTGCAGGAACGAAAGGGATTTCGATCTTTATCGTCCCCAAGTTTTTTGTAAATGAAGACGGAAGCCTGGGAGACAGGAACGATATCTGGTGCACAGGGATTGAGCACAAGCACGGAATCAAGACGAGTGCCACCTGTAGTCTGGCGATGGGCGCTAAAGGAACCTGTATAGGATACTTGTTGGGTGAAGAGAACCAGGGAATGAAAATCATGTTTAACATGATGAACGGTGCAAGGATGCACACAGGTCTGCAAGCACTATCTTATGCATCCGCTTCTTACCTGCTGGCCGTAGATTACGCCAGGGAAAGAATTCAAATGCGTGAACTGGGCCAGCCTCATGATGCCCCTCCGGTTGCTATCATTAAACATCCCGATGTAAGAAGAAACCTCTTGTGGATGAAGTCTTATGTCGGCGGAATGAGAAGCTTCTATCAGTATGTGGATTATCAGCTTGAAAACTCACATCTTGCCGAATCCGAAGAAGAAAGAAAGCTTGCCAATGATATGTATGAGTTGCTGACTCCTGTGATTAAGAGTTACCTTGCCAACAGGGGATACGAAGTATGTGTCCAGGCAATGCAGGTTTATGCCGGTGCCGGTTACACAACTGACTACCTGGTCGAGCAATACATGAGAGATTGTAAGATCGTATCCATTTATGAAGGTACCTGCGGTATTCAGGCAATGGATCTGCTCGGTAGAAAAATGGGTATGGAAGGTGGAAAAGTCTTTATGACCTTCCTGGGTGAAATCCTTAAGACTGTGGCAGCGGCCAAAGAAGTTGAAGCGACCAAGGATCTGGCTGAGCGTGTTGAAGGAATGGTGAACAAGCTTGGTGAAGTTGCAGCTCATCTTGGTAAAAACGCCATGAGCCTCAATTACAAAACTGCTTTTGCACACTCTTTACCGTACCTGGATGCAATGGGTGATACAGTTATGGCTTGGATGTTGTTGTGGAGAGCTTTGGTAGCCAGTCAAAAACTGGAAGACAAACCAAAGAAGAAAGATCTTGCTTTCTACGAAGGTCAGGTAAAATCTGCTGAGTTTTTTATTCGAACTATCGGACCGGTCGGCCTGGGCCGAATGAATTCCATTCTGGACTTAAGTTCCGCAGCAATTGATATTACAGATGAAGGATTCGGCGGATTATAAGAGACATTAAGCAAATAAGATCCTCGGATCGGCATAAAAGCGAAGGGCTTCTTAAAGAAGCTTCTTCGCTTTTTTTTTGCTAAAAATTTAATTGTAAACAACGAACCAACAGGAAGATCATCGTGTTAACGGAATAATTTAAGATTGACACCAGTGTTTGATTTTACTAGGTTCTGGTATCATACCAATGGGTTGAAGACCAAAGACGTTCTGGCGGTTTACGGAATTGAACGGATTCGAATTCTTGAAAAGAATTACAGGAGGGAATAATGGCTGGCGGATTTATGGGGAAGTATTGCGTGATCGACCTTACCAAACAAAAAATCGAAGTAATTGAACTGGAAGAAGATTTTTATAAAAAATACCTTTCAGGATATGGTCTCGGTGCTGCAATAATTACCGAAAAGCAGCCGGCCGGTATTGATCCGCTATCAGCTGAAGCCCACCTGGGATTTTGTTCCGGATTGCTGACCGGCACCAACACTTCGTTTTCCGGCCGATTCATGATTGTGGGCAAATCTCCTCTTACCGGTGGCTGGGGAGATGCAAATGCCGGGGGGTTTTTATCAAGAGAAATTAAGAGAGCCGGGTACGATGCTGTTTTCTTCAAGGGAATATCCAAAAAACCGGTCTGGGTTCACATAAGTGATGAGAAAGTTGAGTTTAAAGACGCGTCCTCACTTTGGGGAAAGGACAATGTCGAGACCAACGAGGCGATTAAAGGGGAGTTAAAGGACAAACGCGTCCAGGTAGCTTCGATTGGTGTTTCGGGTGAAAAAATATCCTTGATTTCAGGCGTGACAACGGATGATGGAAGGATCTGCGCTCGATCCGGTTTAGGAGCTGTTATGGGATCAAAGAATCTCAAGGCAGTCTCCTTCAGAGGTCACAAAAAGATCCCGGTCGCCAATCCGGATAAGTTGAAGGAAATTACAAAAGGTGTCCTTGCAGAACTCAGGCATTCCAAAGGTGCTGATCGGGCTTCGGTTAAACTGATGGGGTTTTTCAGTAAGATTATTGCTCGTACCGGACTGAGCATACCTTCCACCGCTTCGACAATTAAAGAAATCTTCAAGAAATATGGAACTTCGGGTTTGAATGTCTATTCAGCCATGGTGGGGGACACCCCGATCAAAAATTGGGACGGTGTGGGTATCACCGATTATTCCTATGAAAGCGCCCAGAAAATCAACGGAGAAAAGGCAATTGCCCATCAAAAAAAGAAATATGCGTGTCAACAGTGTCCGCTTGGTTGCGGTGGGATTATCGAGATTAAAAAAGGTCGCTATAAGGGTACGACGGGACATCGGCCTGAATATGAAACCTGGGGGGCATTCGGTGGATTACAGTTGAATGATGACTACGATTCGATAATCGAATGCAATGAATTGTGTAATCGAGCCGGTATTGATTCCATCTCCGCGGGAGCCGTTGTCGCATTTGCCATCGAATGTTTTGTCAACGGATTGATTGATGAAACCACGACCGGAGGGCTTAAACTGGATTGGGGCAAACCGGAGGAAACCATTAAACTAACGGAAATGATAGTCAACCGGGAGGGCTTTGGTGATGTTTTGGCGGATGGTGTCAAAATCGCAGCTCAGAAAATCGGTAACGGGTCGGAAAGATACGCTGTTCATGCCGGTGGACAGGAACTACCCATGCATGATTCAAGATTCGACCCCGGTTTCGGTATCGCCTATCAATGTGAGCCGACACCCGGGCGTCATACAATCTCTTGTTTTCTTTACGCGAGTCTTTTTGCGGTCGAAAAGATGCTTCCCGAGGTGAAAAAGGCAGTCAAAAAAGCCAAGGGAAAAGTCGCCAAGGACATTGAGAGGTACCGTGGTACAACCCTGTTAATGCAGCTAATGAACGGTGGCGGAATCTGTGAATTTGGACCCATGACCGTCTTCCTGCCCATGATAGACTATTTGAACGCCATAACAGGCTGGAACATGAGTTCAGAAGAATATTTGAAAACCGCCGAACGGATTTTGAGTCTCAGAAAGGCATTTAATGTCAGGGAAGGTATCAAGCAGGCAGATTTCAGGTTACATGACAGAGCCGTCGGTACGGAACCGATGAAGTCCGGTCCGCTCAAAGGGGTAACCCTGGATATGGACGGTATGCAGCAATCGTTTTTTGATATGCTTGGCTGGGATATCGAATCCGGCGGTCCGACTCCCGAGCGAATGAAAAACCTCGGCATCGATCACCTGTTTGGGTAAATTCGAGTGCTCAGTTTCTCTCGATGGGCAACAGAGTTGCCCATCCTGCAAGGTCACTCAGAATCCGAATGCTGTTTGATGAGCTTCATTCCGTTATCAAAAAACAATTTTTGATAAAACTCATCGGAAAATCCGAGTTCCAAGAGTGTTTCAGGCTCTTCTTCCCTGGGTAGTATTAAATTTGGAAAATCAGAGCCGTACACAATCTTGTCCTGGTTATTTTCCATCTGTTCCAGCGCCACATCAAAGCCGGATTGTTCCGATTTAAAAAACGTGAAGGATGTATCGAGGTACAAATTTTCGTACTCTTCTACCAGGTCCATAAATTTCTGGTATTCATAGCCCCCCATATGGGCGACGTTGGCGTGTAAATCCGGATATCTTTTCAACACTTTTATAAAATTGTCGTATCCGACATAGTCGTTGCCTACCGGTCCTGTTCCGACGTGAAACAGAATTCGTTTTTTCTTAGCAAGAACCAGCTCATACAATGGAAACAAACGTTCGTCATGCGGATAAAAATGTTGCACCAGAAATTGCAGTTTGAAGCCCAAAACTTTGGGATGAGAGATGATATCTTCCGCAATTGACATGGTATTCGTATCTTCCGGGTGAAAGGCAGCGAAACAATACAGATTGGGAATTTCATCCAGGACTTTTTTATTCCACTGGTTTAAACCACCTGCAATATCCTTACGATGGGCATAATTGGAATAGACCGCGTGACTAACGCCATTCTTGTGTAAAAAATCTACGCACTCCCGATAGTAGTACTGATAAAGGACACTCCATTGGTAAACTTCTGAAAAATAATTCCAAATGGCATCAAATAACCTGTCGGGAAACAAATGGATGTGAAAGTCGATTATTTTGCGGGGAAGTGTTTTCATCTACTCAATATCTGAACGAAAACCAGTTTAGCCCATACCAATAGGAGCTTTAAGGGCAGCTTGATGTTTCGTAGTTCAATGCTTTCAGCATTCAGCGATCAGCTCTCAGCCGGTTTTCATTTGAATTTTCAATGCTTTATGCTGAATACTGACGGCTGATAGCACGTTAATCTTCAAACTGAATTCCGGTAGCTGGCACAAGGCTGGATAAAGGTTTAACGATTTCCCGTTCAGATACTACTTATCGATCATATCATGCAACATTTTTATTTCCTGATCCCAGATGGTTTCATCAATGGTTTCCAGGATCATAGGGATTTCATCAAAGCGCGGATCATTCATAATGTATTTGAATACGTCCAAGCCCATTAAACC
>JANQLH010000248.1 GCA_028280735.1 SAR324 cluster bacterium
TCTGCTCCAAAGTCAACCCCTTCACAGAACCGGCCCAGTTGATCATCGGTTCGGCTTTTTGGGTGAGTTGACCGTTTATGTTCAAATGCTTAATCAAAAATCCGGGATATACTTTTGAGGTAATCGGAAAAGAAATCGTACGTCCTTCTTTTCTTTTCGGTTTTTCCTTCCTTTCACCAAAAAAACCGCGTGCCAGTTCCAGGTAGTGCATGGCTTGCTCGTACCGGGCAACAACTTCCTTACCAAAAAGCATCATAGCAATATGCTTGGCATTAATCTCTTTCAGGTTGGCCAGTTTTTCCGCACCTCTGATGTCTTCCTCGGTTAACCGTTTGATTTCGCTGTAGTTGGTGGAGACAAATTTCAAATCTTCATTGGCTTGTTTGTTTAAATCATTGATCTCCCGAATGGTGCGTTTGGATTTTTTCTCCAGGTTTTTAAGCTCTTCGATGGCTTTTTGGTAATCAAGAATTGTCTTTAGTTTTGCTCGCCTCAGCGTGTCTGCATCTTTTTGGATTTGCCTGATATCTTCATCGATGGTTGTGGTTTTAAGTTTATCATCCCAGTAAGCTATTTTTTCCCTTCCCTCTTTTTCGGCTTTTTTGATTGCCTGAACCGATTTTAACTTCTCCGGATGCACGTATTCATCGATGTCCAGTTCGGTAGCCAGCACGTTCAGGTCAAGTTCCGGCAGATTATCCGCCAGTTTCCCGACAGATGCTTCAACGGAGCCTTTGTTGATTTCCTCGCTGCGATCCAGTTTTTTCATCTCAGAATCGATAACGACATCATTTAAAGACATCTCTGATATGACGAGCTTTTTTGCCAACAACTGCATGCCATTCAGATCAAATTCAGCCGAACCCGTTTCAGCAAGCTTTATGGACTCATCATCCGGGTCGTTGATGGCGATCGAATCCAAAACGGCGTTTGTTGTGGCAAGTTCAATGTCCAGCCCTTCAATTTCAACATCGGTATTCAAAATCTTCCCGAAAGAAAACTCTGCCACATCGTCCAAAAATGAGTTACCAAGAACGAAAACGAAAAAAGCGGCTATAAGGGCAGCAATACCGATGACAACAAGTGCAGATTTTCTAATCATATCCTGGTCCCCACTTCATTAATTTTACTGTAAATCCCATAAACCCAACTCTTTTTAATCACTTTTGCGATTTTTGAATTTGCCATTTTCGCAACGATATTTTTTCTGATTAACACGACCATCTGTTTAAAGACGAAATACAGAGGAACGGCAGAGATCAAACCAAGGGTAAATCCACCCATGACAACCGTGTTGTTGAAACGGGTCAACATCCAGAACGTGCTGTTGTACATGATCGTAAACAGCCCTGTCAGTTGCGGGATCTCGGTCAACACAAAAGCTCCGAGGGAGCTGAGTAAAGGATCTATGGTCCAGGATATTAAACTTGCCACCACTGCACCTAGTCCAACCATCGTCAGGTTTACATTAAGCACGAGTGAGATTATCAATAAGACAAAGACCTGAAGCGGCCAGCCGGGCATCAATCCCATCGTGGTGCCGAGGGTAAGTCCCCAGGCTATTTGACCGGGTGTTGCACCATCCTTAAATACTTTGATGATTCTGTAGAGAATATCCAACCAAAACATAAGCTGTCCTTTTTTCCGGGTTGAACAAGAACTAACCAATTAAGATACTAATATCTATTATGATTAACATAGGCTGTTTTATTATTCAAACGGACATAGACCAAACATATATTTTAAAAGACAAGCGGCATAAAATCTTGTTGTTTGCCAAGAAACAGTCCTCCTAGTACAATTACAGCAGATTCCTTGAAACGAGAAAAAAGAGAAAATAAAAATGGAGAAAATCAAAGTCCTATTGACCATAAAGTGTCGCAACATGCGCAACCCGAAGTTCCAGAGATATCGCTTCGATCAGACACTCGGATCAGCGAGCTGGATGTTGCAGGAAAACATGGAACCCGTCATTCATCCGGATGGATGTGTCACCACGGCATCTATTTGGGGGAGGATGTTTAGTGCAAGAAAATCCGAAAAAGAGATTCAAAAAATAACTGATAATCTGCTCAAGCGGGCCTCGAATTTTGCAGAAATTGAAGATTATTCCGCATTTCTTGATTTTCAATTAGTCAAAAATCCAAGCGACGAATTCAAGCTGGCTCCCGTTCTCACCAGCGAAGACTGATGACGGTCTTAATATTCCCCGGCACGGCATCATTTGGACGACTTCTGCTAAAAGTCATTGATTTGCCGGATTAATTCACCTAAGAAAGTATATATACACGACTATTTCAACTTGCAGGCTGGTCTAAAAAGTAACAAGAACCAGCAAGGCTGGAGGATTGTTATGAAACCGAAAACTATTAAGCAATTATCAATTTTTATTGAAAATAAAAAAGGTGAGTTGGCAGATGCTACTTCGATTCTATTTGAAGAGGCGATATCCATTAAATCGCTTCTTTTACTGGATTCAAGCGATTTTGGAATCTTGCGTCTGATTGTAGAAAAACCCGAAGAAGCGAAAGAGGTTTTTGCTTCTGCAGGTTACACCGTACGTGTAAACGATGTGTTTGCCGTAAAGGTTGAAGAGGGCATAGGGAAGTTCCACAAGGTGGCAAAGGTGCTTAGTCAAAAAGGTATTGATGTCCTTTATACTTACGCGTTTCGGAATGAAAAAGGCGGGGTCTTTGTCTTTAAAGTGGATCATGCGGACATGGAAAGTGCTTTGAAAGCATTGGAGGAAGAGCAGATGGAAATAGTAGATGCTGACTTTTTTTATTGATCTCCCGATTCCGAGTCTTTTCCGAAAAACCATAAACCATGTTTTTGTTCCTTCCTTCGCTTCAATAAAAAAACTTCAGCTATAATGTTTTAGATTCAACAAGTGTCTACATTAGGCTGGGAAGCCACAATACAATTTGAGGAAATGCAATTAAAAGAATAACCTGCAGTAAATCGGCAATAAGATGAGGAATTACGCCGCGATAGATCGTTCCGATTTTCACTCCCGAGATCCCCTTAATCACAAAAACATTTAATCCCACAGGGGGCGTTATCAGTCCCATTTCTGTCACCCTGACCACTAGAATTCCAAACCAGATCGGATCAAAACCCAGGCTTGTGATTAACGGGTAGAAAACCGGAATGGTCAACAGGACAATCGCCATGGAATCCATGATACAGCCCAGCAGCAGGGTAATTAAGAGTATAAAGGCAAGGATAACATAACGGTTGACAGGCAGGTTACCGGCAAGATGAGCGAATTCAACGGGCAGATTGCTTACGGAGAGGAAGTAACCAAAGATCATGGCACCCAGAATAACCAAAAACAGCATGCCCGTTGTTTTGATTGTACTGTTGAGACTTAGCTTAAATTTCATCCAGGTCATGCGTTTTCGAAGCAGCACAAAGAAAAGCACACCAAATGCCCCGATCCCTGCGGCTTCTGTTGGGGTAAACACTCCTTTGTAAATTCCTCCAATAACCACCAGAAATAGAAAAACAGGCTCCCAGGAATTAGCTAGCGCTTTAATTTTGGTCCTGGTTGTGGTCTTGGGGCCCGGCGGTCCGTGATGCGGTTTAAAAAAAGTCAGGTACCAGATAGTAATGATATAAAATACAGCTTCCATAATTCCCGGGATGAAACCAGCCAAAAAAAGTTTACCAATCGATTGTTCGGTAATAATTCCGTATATAATCAATATGATACTGGGTGGAATCAGAATACCTATGCTGCCTCCGGCAGCAATAGCGCCGGTTGCCAAAGCGTCATCGTATTGGTACTTTCTCATCTCCGGCAAAGCAACTCTCCCTAAAGTTGCTGCCGTTGCAAGGCTGGAACCACTGATTGCTGCAAAGAAAGCACACGCCACAATGGTGGCCATGGCTACTCCCCCACGAAAATGTCCGATACATTTATAAACAGTGTCAAACAACGCTTCGCTCATGCCCGAGTGAAAGGCAAAAGCTCCCATTAACAGAAAAAGTGGGATAACGCTAAGGGCATGTTCGGAAAAGGTTGTGTATGGGACTGTTTTAAGGACCCCCAGTGCCGGTTCAAATCCAATAATCCACCCAAAACCAAGAAATCCGACCAATCCCATGCCGATGCCGATGGGGAGCCTTGCAAACAATAAAACAATCAGGAAACCTATTCCTAATACGCCGACAATTAAGGGATCCATTTAGTGATCAATGCAGATATTCGTTGAAAAACAAAAAACAGGGTAATTGTGGTAAGTACTGCAAACGCACTTGTGAGCGAAGCGACAAACGGGTATTGAGGAATCAACAATACCGCGGAGGTCAACCCTGATTCACACTGCTCACTGATGTAAAGAAAACCCTGCCAGGTAATCATGGAGTAAAACACCAGTGAGGTTGCATCGGTGAGGCAACCTACGGTTTCCTGCAATCCGGCGGGCACTTTTTCCAAAAGCATATCCACTTCTATGTGCGCTTTTTCATAAGCCGTCACAACCAGGGAAAAAGGAATGATGATTGCCATCATGAACTCAACCAGCTCCAATCCTCCGGGAATCGGACTATTCACCAGGTATCGTAATCCCACATCCAGGGCGGTCAATAGCATCATGGCTACCAGAATTGTGGCGGATGCGACAAGGGAGATGGTTGTCAGGGATTTCAGGAATCGGTTCATCAAAGATGGCCTCAAAAGATCGTCATCAAGCGGTTAAGCTGTCGGTTTCTTGTGAAATCTTTGCTTGTTGAATGAATAAACTAACAGACAGCATTCGGCCAAAGAGAGTTCTCCAAACAAATCTTATAATGCGTGAATCGATTTGCGTGTTAATAAAAACAGTCTATTGTTCCAACAATTCCAAAGCAGCATCCAGAATCTCCCGGGCATCTTTATGACCCCGGGCTTCCATTTTCTTAACCCATTCTTTCCAAAGAGGTATTCCGCTGATGGTTAACCAGCGTTCCCTTTCCCCGGCAGGAAGTGTGTAGGTATTTATGGGGTGACCCAGAGATCTGGCCTTTTTGAAAACTGATTCTTGGGCGGAGTCAAACCAGGTCTTACCCCAGAAGACCGATCCTTTCAGTCCGCTAACGCTGCTTATGGCGATTTTCACATCTTTGGGAAGACTATTCCATTTTTTCTTGTTCATGGAAATGGAAAAATAGACTGCAGAAAATGGAACAACTGTGTAGTTCTTAACAACTTCGTAGAGCCTGAATGTTTCAATTGCTTCCCAGGGGGCTCCCATGCCGTCGATTACACCCTTTTGGAGAGAGATGTAGTTATCCGGCATCGGGATTAACATGGGAACACCGCCCAACGCTTTAAGCTGCTCTGTTGGGGGCCCTCCCGACATTCTGATTTTCATCCCCTGCAAATCTTCCAGCCTGCGCACCTGCTTTTCCCGGGTAATCAAAATATAGGGATTACTGGTGAAGAGGAGGAGAACCTTATTATCGGCAAACTCTTTTTGAATGGAAGGAAACCTTTCATAAAGCTGCCAAAAGGTTTTACTGCCTTGCTGAGCGCTATCGAAAGGTAAGGCCGGCAGGCTGATGACGTCTGCCAGGGGGGTTAACCCGGGCCAATAACCGTGGAAACACCAGCCAATGTCAGCTATACCGTTTTTTAAAGCTTCCCAGGTATCTTTCCCTTTGGTTAGGGTTTGCCCGGCAAATACCCTGATTTTCACTTTGCCTTTGGAGGCTTCTTCAACCTGTTTTACCCATGGCATAATCGTGTTTAAGTGACTGGGGCTGGTCGCAGGATTCTGACTGGCCATGGTTAGTCGAATTGTTTGGGCTGAGATTCCGGAAGAAACAGATATGCACAGCCAAACAGAGGTGATGGTAATGATCAGTAATCTTTTCATGTTTCTCTCCTTGTTAATCTGGAAAAAGCACACTTTTTGAAGAAGATTTATGCTTCCTGTAACGTTTTTCGATATCCGGCTGAAACAGGCCACTGATGTGCCCTTATCAGTAGCATCGGAGGTGTAGGCTTGTGATCACGCTAAGAAAAAGGCTTTGGTATGTCAAGATTTTTACTCCTGAATATGAGAGTAACCAGGTTACAAAAAGCTTTTGAGAATTGTAAAAAGCTCATCAAGGTTCTGTTTATTGGGAAAAAAATCGATTAAAGACAAGGTTAATGAAAACTGTCTGCTTAATCGTGTTACTTAGATTGGATAGACCCGGTTATTTATTGAATACTGTTCTGAGTGTTTACATCTTGTCTGATTTCAAGTAGCCTCGTGTTTCCCTATTTTAGCTCGTGTCTGAACGAAAACCAGTTTGAAGCATACCAATAAAAGCTTCAAAGTTAGCTGGATGCTCCGAAATTCAGTGATTTCAGTATGCAGCGATCAGCTCTCAGCCGGCTATGAGGTCAGCGATGGTCCGTTCAGATGCTAGCTAATGTCATATCCTAGAAACCAGGAGGATCGACCAATAAACTATAGGCAGATCACAATAAAAACACCGGGGATGATCGGGATTCTGCAAATTCAAAGCCAGGTTGCGACATGAAATTTCCGGGGTCCCAAGGAAGGTGCTGAACTATTGTTAATCAATTTGCATCCGGGGGGAAATGCAGATGGAATTTAAGAAACAGTCAGATACCGTTGATGTCATGAATGATTCACAGCTTCAGGATGAAGCGGGGTATCATCGAATTTTTGAGAATTTTAAAAACGAGTTTCTTTTTTATGCTCATTCCGCCGAAAGAGATTTTTCGTATATCAGTCCTTCCGTTGAGACGATTTTAGGCTATTCTCAATCGGATTTCCTGTCGTATTACCGCGAAATCTGGCCCTCAGAATCCTCTATCCATGAATCTAAACTCACCGCCAAGTTAGACTTTAAAGGAGTTCGTAAACCTCCCTACGAGTTGGACTTTTACCACAAGGATGGGTCCCATCGTTGTTTGTTGATCTATGAAAATCCCATATTCGATCGGGATGGGGAATTAATCAGGGTCGAGGGAATCAGCCGGGACATTACCGAAAAGAAAAAAATTGAAGCCAAGCTGGATCAGTACCGGGAAGATCTGGAAAAGCAGGTTGAACAGCGTACCATTGAACTCCGTAATTCTCACAAGCAATTGCTGGATATTATCGAGTTCCTGCCTGATCCTACCTACGTCGTTGACATCTACAAAAAAATAATCGCCTGGAACAGAGCCCTGGAGGAGATTTCCGGGATTCCCAAGCAAGAGGTAATCGGTAAGCCTTTTCAATCCTTTATTAAATCGATCTATCCTGCCGACAAGCCCATATTGATTGAATTGTTGGGCCTTGATGAGGTATCCGTTAAGCTCGCGGATAAAGATATCAGGGTCAACAATGACATTCTTTCGGTTGAATGGTTCCTTCCCCAGGTCAAGAAGGGTGAAGGCATGCACGTCTGGATAACCACCGGCTCCATTCTTAGCGAAAACGGCAATCTCATCGGTGCCGTGGAAACAATCAGGGATATTACCAGGATTAAAGACTCGGAACGAAAGATCCGGGAAAATGAAAAACGCTTATCAGCAGTGATGAACAAACTGCCGGGCATGGCGTATCGAATTGTCAAGGAAGGGACCTGGAAACTGGAATTCGTGAGCCAGGGATGCCGATACCTGACCGGTTATGATCCCTCGTTTTTTATCAACCAGAATTTAAACAAGTTCTTTCAATTGATCCATGAAGAGGACTTGGAACGGGTGGAAAAGGAGTTTCAGGCTGCCATCGATACCAAAAGAAACTTTCAGGCCGAATACCGCATTACCACAGCGTCCGGTGAGATAAAATGGGTATTCAGTCGTGCGGAAGGTGCCACATTCGACTATGAAGGTTCGATTCGAATTGAAGGATTTATTACTGATTTTACCGCTTATAAGACCATGGAACAGCAGCTGAGAAACGAAAACCTGCTGCTCAGATCGACCATGCGAGATCGTTACAAATTCGGGAAAATAATCGGTAACAGTAAAGCCATGCAGGACGTGTACGAGTTGATTTTAAAGGCAGCCACCACCAATGACAGCGTGTTTATTCATGGTGAGTCCGGTACCGGAAAAGAACTGGTTTCTCTTGCCATTCACAATTCCAGTGATCGCCGGAATAAAAAATGCGTAATTGTAAACTGTGGTGCCATACCGGAAAACCTGATCGAAAGTGAATTTTTCGGTCACACAAAAGGTGCTTTCACAGGAGCCACCTCGGATAAAAAAGGATACCTTGAAACAGCCGATGGGGGGACCTTGTTTCTGGACGAAATCGGGGAGATCAGTCTCAATATGCAGGTGAAACTACTAAGAGCTATTGAGGGTGGCGGCTTTTCCCCGATCGGCAGCCAAAAAATCCTGAAACCGGATCTGCGTATCATTGCCGCTTCCAATAAAAATCCCATCGATTTGATGAAGAAGGGAAATATGCGTAGTGATTTCTTTTTCCGGGTGCATGTCATTCCTATCAACCTGCCGCCATTGAGAAAGCGGGAGGATGACATTTTTCTTTTGGCGGACCATTTCCTTAAGTCCTACAGCAAATCGGACAGTCTTGCCACGATGAGTCCCGAAAACCTGGCAATCCTGAAAGAATACTACTGGCCAGGCAATGTCCGCGAGTTACAGAATATCATGCGCAGATACATAACTATGCGCAGCCTGGAATTTCTGCGCGGTGATAATACCCCGGCACCCAAGCAGGCCAAACAGCTCAGCATGATCGAAGCGGAACCTGAAGATGATACCTTGAGTTTGACGGAAGCCGTGGGAAAGTTTGAAAAAAAATATATCCTGGAAGCCTTAAAAAAACACCGCTGGCAAAAAGGTAAAACCGCTTCCGTGCTGAATATCTCCCGAAAAACACTTTTCAGGAAAATGAAAGCCCATGAGATAAACTAGGGGAGTTTAGGGTCAGAATTGACACATTTAGTTAAAGTGTCAATATATCAAACAATTAACCATAATATTCATGTTTTTGGGTCAAAACAGTCCCGGATGGTAATTTAGATTTTCGATCTTAGATTTGCGATTTTCTGTTCTGTGACGGCTGCGCCGTCAAGTTTTTATTTAATGATGGGTAAGCGGGCGGCTTATCTATTTACCTGCCTTTGATTTTTCCTGTATCTCTTATCTGACCGGTGTTCATACGCTTACCCATCCTACCTCGCCTGGTTGATTATTAAATATTATCAAATGGTTATTGATTATTCGCAAAGCTATTAAATAATCAATAATCAACCCTGTTTTGTGACGGCTGCGCCGTCAAGTTTTTGTTTGATGACGGGTAAGCGAG
>JANQLH010000281.1 GCA_028280735.1 SAR324 cluster bacterium
GACGCGTGACAGTGCCGCTTTGGAACTGGGTGCGAAAAAAAGTCCCCGAAGGTATTTCTTTTTTAGCTCCAATCTTAGCCATCATACTGGTTGTTGCGGCACAAAAGTCTTTACCCGGCATTATTCAGACTGTCGGCGCAGTTGTTACCTTCGAGCTGGACATTAATAGCGGAACAATGAACGTTATCTGGTATTTGGCTATAGGAGGACTTGTATTTTTAACGCATTTGGCAGGCTTTTTTATCTTCTTTTGTATTTTGTGGTTCATTTTCTCCCTGGTAAATCCCCCCCACAACAATATTTTCGTCAGATCGGTGTTTTACATTGTTGATCCGCTTATAACACCTATCCAACGCTTACTGCCTCGTACCAACATAGATATTTCCCCACTGATAGCAGCAGGACTTGCATTCTTGTTTTCATCAATGGTTTCTCAGTTGTACGCACCTGTTACCGCTCAAATTGTGACTTTTTAAAAAAAAATCATGATTTGATTTAATAGATCCGTTTGGATAGATTAAGCAGGAATGAATTGACTTGCATCGATTATCTTGTTTGTACGATGAGCTGTTGCACAAAACTTGCTTTCGTCTGCGGTTGATTTATTTTTCATTGAACCATTGGAAGTCCAATAACCGATTTGACCAAGGCCGGATAGCATTCATGGAATTTGCCAGTGACCTTTTGGAACGAATACGCAAGCAGATAGGCCTCGAATTAGCATCAGATGAAGCGTTCACTATTTTGCAGCCCACAGGTAATGAACATTCAGTTCAGTTTTTCTTCAAAAATTTATCAGAAGAGTATCTCGAATTTGAAACCTGGGACAAACATAATTTATTTCTTTGTGATTTAACTTCCGACCTGGATTTTGATTTTGTATTGGACGAAGATGGAAGGTTTGCCTCGTTGAGCTTGAAGGGCTTGACTCAGTCCAAATCCATTGAAGCCATCATGGATCTTCGGGATGACTACCTGGTTACCATCTATTATTTTGGCGATTCTAAAACCAGTTCTCGTATCAATCAACAATTAATAGCAACCGAGAGGATTTTTCCCTGCTATCTTGGTGCACAAATTCTGGAACAATTGATTTGTGAACTCGATACCATCACCCGGGTGGAATACGATTTTGAACAACAACAGGGCGCATTCATGGAGCCGGTAATCCTCAAGGGCACCATCAACGGTCCGCCTGCGCAGACAATCTACAGTCAGTATCTTCACAGTTATAAACCCTATTTTAATATTAAAAGCATTTGCGGCCACCTGACGGATAATACCCAGGGAAACCTGGAATTTCATGCTAACGGCGTGATTCAGGTTGATGACTGTCGCTTGAGTGATTTCATGAACGTTGTGAAACAGCTCTACCTGCTGTTGAGAATCAAATATCAGAATCTGGTTGATAAATGCGTCATAAGGTGGGAATCAACAGATGACAACAAAGTTACTCAATTCACCGGTAATGTTATAGAAATCTGGCTGGGAAAACCTGTGGACAAACTGGATGGATTAATAAGGTTTTTAACCCGGGGAGATAAATCAATTCAGCTGTTTGGTATTTCGGAACGTGTAACCAGAAAGCTCTGGAGTATCAAATCTATTCATGTTAATTCCGGGGCAAAGGTTGAATTGGAAGTGTCGACAAACATGTTGAGAATCTACCTGGCTGACAGAATGTCAATACCGATATTGGATAAGATAGAGTATTTCCTTCAAAAACATGTTACGATCGATCTTGAAAACCTGGTTTATTAACTGAATAATAATGCTTAAGTATTCCTGTACAAACGCAAGACTTGCCAATTGGGTGTTAAGGCAGGTCAATGAACAACCCGGGTTGATTTTTCCATGCCGCAAAGGATGGGAGGTTAACATCAAACTGATTTATCCGGGGGATCAAAACCAGGTGTATTTTAATGTCCTGGTAGCCAACCAGAGTGAACTGCTGAGTTTTATTCCGCTCAACAATAAAGCAGAATTAAGTCATATCAAATGCCTCTCCCATGAAAAATCGATCAAACGTTTAAAAAGAGAATTGAATCTGGAATTCAATTCTTTCCAGTTGATTTTCATGACCTGTGAGAAACATCAGGAGACAGTCTCATCTTTATTGTCCGAAGCAATGGGAACCTATAACCTTCTTACACTGGATTATGAAAAGATGTCTTTTGTAAAAGGTAGCTTTAAAAACCCTCGTCTGGAATTCCGCCTTACTTCTCAGAATTTTGATACCGACTTAATTCCAAATCTATTGCCGGAGTCACAGCAAGCCATTCATGATGGAGTTAATAACTCGCTGTTTTATCAGAATATATTCTATAATTTAAACGCATTCTGGCTTTCCGGAGAGAAACAAACTGGTTTGAGAAATATCTTGAAAAAGGCAATACCTTATTGGAAGCATTACAGAAAGAAAGATCAGCAGGAGATGATTGAAAGAATCGGTAAGGATTTGGAAAAGGTTTTTGACAAGTATACATTTGAGGGATTCCGGATTACGAGAGAGGGTAAAAAATCGGAATCTGTCCCGGTAACAACCGTGATTTTTCCTTTAGTACCGAAAGGCAGAAAAGAGTTGAATATTTGGTCAAGAAAGCTGGAAATGGCCCTGGACCATTTCCGGGATGAGGTCAATCAAATCTCTATCGATTCACTAGAATTCGAATCCTAATATCAATAAAAGCAGGAAAACAAATAAGGATTATGTCTGGCAAATTAAGTCATTTTGATAAGAATGGTCGGGCCGGTATGGTCGATGTCAGGGCTAAACAAACAACATCCCGCACAGCGATAGCGCGCAGTGTGATCCGGATCTCAGCCGACCTGGTAAGCATTCTGAAAGAGGGAACCCTGCAAAAGGGAGATGCATTTACAGTTGCCAAGACAGCAGGAATTCTGGCAGCCAAACAAACCGGCAATCTGATTCCCATGTGTCATCCTCTTCCGGTTGATTATGTGGAAATCCGGTTTGAAATGTTGGATCAAAAGCAGGAAATCAGGGTGGAAGCCGAAGTCAGTACAACCGCTAAAACAGGTGTGGAAATGGAGGCCATGGTAGCCGTTACCATGGCCGGATTAACCTTTTATGATATGTGCAAGGCGGTGGATAAGGGTATAAAAATCCTTAAAACCGGATTGTTCAAGAAAACAGGTGGCAAAAGCGGTGAGTTTTATAATCGGGATCTGGATTGGTGACGCTTGGATTAAGTCTGTTTAATCAGAAGCGAGACTTCGTATAAAAAAGATGTTACAGCGGCGAGAAATCCTGCTATGGACCACATTGAAGTGATTTTCCCCCTCAATCCATTGATAAACCTGTCAATTAGAAACGACGCATAAATCAACCAGGTTGTTACCGGCAACAATTGACGAAGTGATAATTGTATCTGCCCGCTTGTCGAAATTATCTTCATATTGATCCCCAGCAAGATTCCAACAGAGAGAAACAGGAATCCCATAGCAATCACCTTGTAATTCATCTTGTCCAGGAAACCAAGACTGGGGACTTTCTCGTCGCTCAGCAGTAATGTTTTCTTCTTGATTTTGTTTTCCTGGTATAAATAAAACATCGATGTCAGGCAAGCTACTCCAAAAAGCAAATAACCCAGCATGGAGCAGGAGGCATGGGCAAAAAGCATGAAATTACCAAATCCCGGGGATTTATCCAGGAAAGCTTTTGCCACAATGGCATGATCCGAAATCGTAATCGATAATACCATAAAGAAAAGTGAAACGGGCGGGATAACAATTTTAAAAATCTGGTTGGGAAATTTAAATTCGACTACAAAGAAAATTAAAATTGTGAAAAATGATAGAAATAAAAAAAGCCCGGACAAAGAATCCAGGGGGAAGGTGCCTGAGGTGATCAGGTCCAGTATGATATAAATGAACTGCAAAAACAGGCCTAACAGAAGGATTTTTTCCCCCCAACCTTTGGCGATTCTCTCGTTGGTGAATAACAATATACAATTGGTAATCCAACCGGCAAAATATGACGCACAGATAGACCAAAATAATAAATAGTTCACAATTTCAGGATGTAATTGGAAGTTATTCCCCAGTCGGGTATTTGGATAGAAGAAGTGACCATTACCAGTTTTTTGGCAGTCTATCAGCTTGTTTTAAGGATCGCAATAGGTCTTCACGCATGCTGGATATAGCCAGCAAGGAGGCCCGGGTGAATTCTTCTTCATATGGATATTGGCTTTTGCCGTCAGCCGATCGATACGCATAGATGATTCCCCGTGAAGAATTGACGATAGCGCCGTATCCATCAGTATTGAATGCCGCAGTGACTTGATCAGCAGTACCTCCCTGGGCACCGTATCCCGGCATGAGAATGAATACATTTGGCATGTCCTCCCGCAACTTTTTGGTTTCTTCGGGCCAGGTGGCACCAACCACGGCGCCGATAGTTGAAAATCCCCTGTCTCCCAGGTGAGTTGCCGAAAGCTGCTGAATATCCCGGGCTATCTTTTGATACAGGGGAATCCCATCAACAACTGCTTCCTGGTACTGCCCCGCCGATTTATTCGATGTTCTGGCCAGTATAAACAAACCTTTATTGAAGTTGGTGCATTCCGTCACAAAGGGTTTGATCGTATCATCACCCAAGTATGGATTAACAGTAAGAAAATCAGGTTTGTCTCCGTCATCATACCCGTCGAATAACGGTGCTTTGCCAAGATGCCCCTTGGCATAAAACGAAGCCGTGTTTCCGATATCATTACGTTTGGAATCATCGATGACGATTAATCCCAGTTTTTTTGCCAATTTTACTGTTCTGTCAAACGCATCGATTCCCCATTTACCATAAAGCTCATAACAAGCCATTTGGAGTTTGACTGCAGGAACAACGGGATGGATGGAGTCCAATAAATGACGATTGAACAAAAACAATGCTTCGGAAGCACCTCTCAGGGTGTTTCCATAGGCATCTTCAGCCTGTTTGCACAAGAATTCAGGAACTAGCTCCAGAGCAGGGTCCAGACCTACGACAATCGGGCATTGCTTTTCATCAATATCGGAAATTAGTCTGTCAATGATTAACATGTGATTTAACGATCCAAAAGTAAACAGAAATGATTTGGCGGAAACGAATAACAATTGGCCAATCTTAACAGACTGAAAAGCGAAAGATCCGGGAAATGGTGCTGTTGATTGATTTATTTAAATCCTTTGATAAAGGAGCTGATCTTATCGGAAACCAGTTGTTGTATTTCTTCCAGGCTGGATATTTCTGTCTTTATTTTTTTTCGTCTGGCACTGATAAATCCGGCAATGGTATCTTCCAACTCCTTTACTTTTTTTTCAATTCCGCTGGATGAGCCGGTTAATGCTTTTTTAATCTCCGGCTTTCCAGTCTGTTGAATAACTATCTCGATTAATTGCTCAACGCGTTCTTCCAGGTTTGCTACCCTGGCCTCAAGGGACAATTGCCTGGACTGTTGCAGCGGGCGACCGGATTTGGTTGATAATGAATCCCTGTTTGATTTAGATTTAAGTTTGTCCTCAGTTAGTTGCAGGTTTTTAAAAAAACTTGATTTGTAGTGCCTAAGCTTATTTTTTGAATACTCTGCAAACTCGGAATATAGACGCTGGTTGGAAGCTTTGGGGTTCTCCTGAAAAAAGTCAAATACCTTTTTTCTCAGCGATTGAGATGCGGATTTAGGGGGGGAAGCGTCGGTCTTCTTTTTGGCTTTTTTTCTGTTATCTCGAAACTGATCAACCGAGTTTTTAAATTTATATCTGTAATTGCGTAAGGTGTTTTCCCTGACTTTCGGGAACATGCGGTACAAATCCGTGTTTGTCGCAGTCGGATGTGCTTTTAAAAACTCTGCGACTTGCTGCGATATGCTCTTAGCCATCTTTGTCTCCATTAGCGTGGGTGATGGGCCATTGGTGTATCAAAAATGAACAGGAAGGGGTACTGTGTTAATTTTTTATAGGCAATGATTGCCCGAGAGCTGTATACTATTTTCAATTAAAACGCGATAATGACGGTATTGAAGGACAGGTTTCAATCACTGTCTGGTTATCACAGCTTAGGCAAGTTCTCAATACAAATTTAAAAAATCGTTTTATTGTTATAGCGTTGCATATTATCGGTTGTCAGAGCAATCAAGGGAAATAATGACGATCCTGCCTTTGGTTGGGCGGGCTCCACCTGCTGAAAACCGACTAAAACGGTTTGTTGGCTGCTTGCAGTATTCAAGTATTATCATGTAAAAAATTGTCATGGAACTGGAGATTTTTGAGGCAAACAACGGAAATTGCCCTTATCTTGATGCCAGGCAGTGGTACAGCTATACATTCAAATCAGAGAAACTGGAGCCGACGGTATATGAAACTTTATTGGCGCAGGGATTTCGAAGGAGCGGTAAGTTCTTTTATAAAAACAACTGCCCGGGATGCGCAGAATGCGTGGCTATTCGCCTGGTTGTAAAGGACTTCGCTATGTCGAAATCCCAGCGAAGAACCTGGAACAAGAATCAGGATCTCACTGTTTCCTGGCACCCCGTAAAGTTCGATCATGAAAGCTACGACCTATACCAGCGTTATTCGGTACAAAAACACGGCACCGACACAACGGAAAAGAATTATTGGGATTTTCTCGTAAACTCGGCTGTTGAAACGATCATGATGCGCTACTACCTGGGACACAAGTTGATAGGCGTTGGTTGGTTGGATGTGCTGCCCCGATCTTTGAGCAGTGTCTATTTTGCTTATGACCTTGAGTTCAGCAAAAGACGACTGGGAGTTTTTTCTGTTTTGAAAGAGATCGAATTGGCAAAAGAGTTGAAACTCTCCTATCTGCACCTGGGTTTTTGGGTTAACGATTGTAAAGCAATGAATTACAAGTTCCAGTTTAAACCACATGAATTGTTGATCAATGATATCTGGATCAATCCGGATTTCGCCGGCAACTAAAACTTCCCCTCGGCGTTCGGCACTTAAACATTTCCCTTAAAATCGGAAGATGTCCGCACGGAGCAACTGCAACCAAATTGATCGATGTCGTCAATAAGAGGCGAAAACCAGCGCACCGGAGCAGTGTTGGGAAGGATTCGAAAAATGAGAGTATATGCGGGACAGAAAGCTTAAATCTTATTGTTACCGTGCTTCGGAATCAATAAACAATTAATTTTGGCCAAGAAGAATTTGACTTTACGGTAAAAGGCAGGCATGATCCGTGCGTGTTAACAAGTGCGCTCCAATTACCTCAGCCAAGGTGAACCTGGTTATGGTAGATCGCTTGTTGTCGTTTGCAACCCCTACACTAGGCTGTTTGAGAAGATTCTATCAACCCGGTTGAAAAAACGTAAAATTAGAGTTGAAATAACTGGGTAAATCTGTAGAATATTACGGCTCAGATAGATGATTAATTTTGATAAATACACTCTCCAACCAGATCAACTTATTGATTATATTAATAAAAATATTTAAATCCAATTGGCGCAATGGAAGAAATTAAAGACAAATTGCTGGAAATGCAGAAAACCATTTTGAACGACTTGGAATCTGACCGAGACAAATCGAAAACTGCAATTAGCGGCGACATAGGCGACGATATTGATCATGCTAATGAAGATAGAAACCGGGAATTGTACCAACTGCTTTGTGAAAGGGACCAGGTTAAGTTGGAACAGATTCATCACGCTCTCGATGCAATTGATGCCAATACCTACGGCGTATGTGAGGATTGCGGTGAAAAGATAGGAAAAAAAAGGTTGATTGCTTTACCTTTTACAAAGCTGTGTGTGGATTGTAAAAACGAAGAAGAACGAACAAAAGGAATCAGCAGGGCAACCAGTGATTTATCATCCTCTTTCTCCGGATCAGATACAGGCGAATTGTAAGTCACTGCCGATTTGTATCTTTTCTCATGATACGAATGACATATGACTAATTTTCTGGCTTTTAATCCGGAATCCTATTACCTTTTCTTCCTCGTAGTCCTGCGTATATCGGGTATTTTCGTTACTGCCCCAATCCTCAGCTCAGAGAATGTTCCACGTACCCTAAGATTATACATGGTAGTGATTTGTTCGCTGATTCTGTTTAGTGCACTGCCCGCTTTCGATATCAAATTTGGACTTTTCAATAGCATCGACTATTTTCTGCTTGCTTTTAGGGAATTAATGATCGGTCTGTTGCTTGGTTTCATACCACGCATGATGTTCGCGGCAATAGATTTTGCCGGCACCCTGACCGGTTTTATGATGGGGCTAAGCATAGCTAACGTGGTAGATCCGCAAACAGATCTGCAGGTGTCTATCATCGCTTCATTGAAAGGTCTGGTGGCAACCCTTTTGTTTATTGTTTTAGACGGTCACCATATTTTTCTTGAAGCTATTTCATACAGTTATCAGTATGTACCCCTGGGAGGTTTTTTATTTACACCCAACAAAATGGATTTTTTACTCAGGGCTATGGGAGATGTGATCATCATCGGATTAAAGCTGGGTGCACCGCTGGTCGTAGCATTACTGCTGGCAAATGTAATTATGGGATTTATGGCGCGCAGTATACCGCAGATGAATGTTTTTATCGTAGGATTTCCATTTACAATTGGTTTGGGCTTTATTTTGCTAATTATCGGTATGCCTCATTTAATCCGCGCCATGAGTATTTTATTCGGTAAAGTGGGAGAGCAGGCGATCCAGTTGATTCAGATGATGCCCAAATAGTGCCTGAACCAAAACCCCTGGATGTATACTGAATTCTTTCATTCCAGTAGGGATTTAGCTTAAAGATTAGAATGCTATCAACTGTCAGCCCTCAGCATTAGCTTAAAAATACTGAAAACTCAGCGATAATGATTACTAAACGCTGATAGCTGAAGGCTGAAAGCACTCAACCTCGCAATAAAATTCTCTTCATTAAAGGCCGAAGGGTAAAGCTTATTGGGTTTACCATTCAGGCACTAAATTAGGAGTTAATCGTTCATGGCTGAAAGTTCAACCCAGGAAAAAACCGAAGCGCCGTCGCAAAAACGACGTGAAGATGCCAGGAAAGAAGGACAGGTAGCTTTTAGCCGTGAAGTCTCGGGCGTGGCATTGCTGGGCAGTTTTCTCCTGGTTTTTTACTTCCTGGGTCCCATGATGGTCGAGGCGTTTGGCGATGCTTTTCGACAAGCGTTTATCAATCTGTCTTTGGCAGAATTAACCACTCCAATGCTGGTGGAGCTAACCAACGGTTACATGCGCGATGCTGTGTTTGTCGTCGTTCCTTTTTTCCTCACGGCTTTGGTGGTTGGAATCCTGGCCAGCGTCGTTCAGGTAGGGTTTAACCTCACCGGAAAACCATTAATTCCAAAACTTGAGAAGTTAAGTCCCTTGAAAGGATTTGGCAGGATCTTCTCCAAACAGGCTTTCAGCGAGTTCTTAAAATCGGTGTTTAAGATAGGTGTGATAAGTTACATCGGTTATTATACCTTTAACACCAGCCTTCAACACATAATCGAATTGTTCGATACGGACGCTTCACATCTTTTGTATGATTCCGGGGAAATTATTGGTGAATTTGTATTTCGCTTGTTTCTGGCATTTGTGATCCTGGCTATTTTCGATTTCATATTTCAACGCTGGAGTCTGGAACAAAAGCTGAAAATGTCAAAACAGGAAGTTAAAGAAGAACATAAGCAGCTTGAAGGAGATCCTGCGTTAAAGGCCAGAATTCGCCAGGTTCAACAGCAACTGAGTCAAGCCAGGATGATGCAGGAAGTTCCTGATTCTGACGTGGTGATCAGCAATCCCACCCATTTTGCCATCGCCCTTAAATACGACCGCGAATACATGCAAGCGCCTCAGATTGTGGCAAAGGGAATGGATTATACTGCACTGCGCATAATTGAAATTGCCGGGGAGAACGATGTGATGGTCTATCACCATCCGGGTGTGGCGCGTGCAATATATTTTCAAGCCGAACTGGGCGACTCAATTCCCGAAGAATTCTACAAGGCAGTCGCGGAAATCCTCGCCTTTGTGTACAAAGCACAAAAAAAGAAACGATAACCCCCTCATAACAATCATCTGGTATTCTTACTGCATTTCTTTTCCAACCACCGGAATTATTTACCTGCTGGAAGATCCGTCAATTACTTGCTTTTACGGGATTAAAAAGGTTTTATGGCAACACTCGCAAATGGGAGACCCAAGGTTAAGATTTTCAACCCCGACAGTTCCTTGGCGATTGGAATCATCGGAGTACTGGGAATCATGGTCCTTCCGTTGCCTCCGTTCCTCCTGGATATGCTGTTTGCCACAAATATCATGTTTTCCGTATTAATCCTGTTTGTGGCACTCTATTCGGTAAAACCTCTTGATTTCTCCGTGTTCCCCAGCATTTTGCTGGTTACGACGATATTTCGCCTTTCGTTGAACGTTGCCTCCACCCGTTTAATTTTATCCAACGGCAAGCAGGGCTTATCCGCTGCTGGAGCTGTTATTGAGGCCTTTGGCGGATTTGTAGTCGGGGGTAACTATTTTATCGGTATTGTGATCTTCCTAATCCTGGTCTTGATTAATTTTATCGTTATCACGAAAGGTGCGGGTCGGATTGCGGAAGTTGCAGCCAGATTTACCCTGGATGCCATGCCCGGTAAACAGATGGCGATCGATGCAGATCTGAACGCGGGTATTATCGATGAACAGAAGGCTCAAACACGACGGGCGGAGATTCAAAGGGAATCAGATTTCTTTGGAGCCATGGATGGAGCCAGTAAATTTGTCCGTGGGGATGCTATTGCCGGTCTGATCATTACAGGAATCAACATCATCGGTGGACTGGTTATTGGTGTTTTGTTTTATAAAATGGATATTTCCAGTGCCGCACAGACTTTCACCTCCCTGACAATTGGAGACGGCCTGGTTTCTCAAATTCCTGCACTGATTATTTCAACAGCCGCAGCAATCGTTATTAGTAAGGCCGGTGCCCAAAACCGATTGGGTGTGGATTTTGGTATCCAAATCCTTGGTAATCCCGTAGCTATCGGTTTAGCCGCGTTAACCCTGTTTGCCTTCTCATTGGTGCCGGGTATGCCTAAACCAACATTCATCCTGATGGCACTCTTGCTTGCCCTGGTTGCTTGGCGCGGTAATGAACGTAAGAAGGAACTGGCCAGAATCAGACATCAGGAAGAGGAAATTGCAGAAGCTGAAGCCCTGGAAGACAGTAAGGAGGAAATTGTTGATCTGTTACCGATTGACACCCTCGGGCTGGAATTGGGTTATGCCCTGATACCACTGGTTGATCCGGAGCAGGATGGAGAACTGTTGGAAAGAGTGAAGGCAATTCGCCGTCAGGTTGCACTTGATCTCGGATTTGTTGTTCCCCCGGTCCATATAAAAGACAACCTGCAACTGGAGCCGGGTGCTTACAGCATTATCATCAAAGGTATTGAAGTTGGTAAGGGAGAAATGGTCATGGATCACTTCATGGCTATGAAAGCCGGAGATGTGGATGAAGAAATTGATGGCCTGGAAACCGTTGAACCTGCCTTTGGTTTGCCGGCCCTCTGGATATCTGAAGATGATAAGGAAAGAGCCCAGATTGCGGGTTACACGGTGGTTGATATTCCCACGATTATTTCCACTCATCTCACGGAAATCGTTAAAAACCAGTCAGCTGAATTTCTCGGTAGACAAGATGTGCAGAAGCTTCTTGATAAGGTGGCGGAAAATGATCCAAAGATCGTGGAGGAACTGGTTCCCGACCTATTGGGATTGGGCGTGGTTCAACGCGTTCTGCAAGGCCTGTTAAGAGAAAACGTTTCGATTCGGGATATGGGAACTATTTTGGAAACCCTGGCTGATATGGCACAATATACCAAAGTTCCTGAATTATTGGTTGAGCATGTCAGGGAAGCTTTGGCACGCAATATTTCCAGACAATACCAGACCGATGAGGGAACCGTGCCTGTAATGACCCTGGACCAGGATATTGAAAACAGAATGGCTGAATCGATTCAGGAAACCGGCCAGGGGTCATATCTCGGAATTGCCCCCGAAACGGGACAGGCAATTATTTCCGCAATTGAAAACGGAATCGATGGTTTCTCAATGTTCAATTACCAACCATTGATTCTTTGTTCACCAATGGTAAGACCCCATTTAAAACGATTAACCGAGAGATCCGTTCCCGGACTGGTTGTCTTATCCCACAACGAGATTTCCCAGGATGTTCGTATTGAATCCCTGGGCTCCATATCACTCTAAAGATCATTCCGCATGATTACCTTCGGGTCAGCATCGATCTGAGGGAATCTCCAATCACAAGACATTCAATGCCAAAAGGCAAATAGCCGCTATAACCAAGGATTGGCATCTCAAAAAGATGGTATCGATTCACCAGGGGAATTTCATAGTGCCATTGAATCAGACTCCAATAGTTCCACATTTCCCAGAAAAAGCCACAGATCAATGCAGCCAACATGGCGGCCAGGACCTTTCTCTGGTTATCAACCGATTTGAGATAAAGCACATGGGTTTCACCAAAAATTGTATTTAAGCTAATAATGACAATCAACGGAGACACCCATAAAAAAGGAAACAGGTAATCGGGATAGATTCCAATCAGAAACAAACTGGACATTGATAACAACAAGGCTCCGAAGGCAACTCTCTTCGGTCTTGTGATGGTGAATGGAAAGGTGATCCTGAATGTTTCGTTTAACCATTTATATCCCAACAAGTATTCCATGGTGCTCAGGACAGCCGGAAGGACCGTTGAAAAAGCCAGGGATGCCAACAAAAAGTACTTCAAAGAGCTATATTGGGTTCCGGAATAATCCCAATTTTGCACAAAACGATTCAAATATTCAAAAAACCACCAGAAGCAGGCACTGCCCAGGAACAAAAGAATGAAGTATTTTGGTTCCCTGGTAATCAGGCAATGCCCTCGTTTTCTTTGAGCCAGGGCATTGATCACGATGATGTAAGAGAACCAAAGTGGGAAAAAGGTATGTTCCTGAATGAATGCAGCCCAGGTAAATCGATTCCAGGCTACAATCCAGAAAAACAACAAAAGCAATAATCCAAGGTATCCCCACCAAGGGAATTGTTGTTTAGCCGGCGATTCGGCAGAGTTTCGATAAGCCTTGAAACATTGATATCCCAAGGGAACCACCGTCAGTGCGATAAGTACCGAGAAGAAAATAAATGCGGTAATGGAAAATCCGGCCTTGACGATAAATTGGGTTACTGGCGGAAACTCCAGGTAGATAGTCAGATCTTGATCAAAACAAATAATACCAAGGGCCGGTAAACCAACAAGAACAGCTGTCAGAATCGGAATCTTTACTATCTGCTTCATCAGGATCGCTCCGTTTTTTGATGCGAAAATGAAACTTACTTGAACCCGGATTTGTGATTAAACAAAATAGTACCTTGGGTTTTGCGAGCTTGCCGGTAATCGAAAACCAAGGTTTTGATTGTTTTTCTGGATGGATGAATGAAACTTAAATCGATTAAATAGTTTTTTACACCAAGGTTTTCCAGTTTTTCGCGGCGATGGAACAGGCATAAGGGTTGTTCGTCAAGTGTATAGGTTAATCCATTAATTTCTTTAACGACAAAACCGATCCCTTTGTCATCCTCAAGCCTCTCGGAAGCTGCAGTTGGCGATATCCTGGATATAAACAGCGGAATGTATCCAAACAAAGGCATGATTCCATTGGGATTGATCATTGTTTTGATGTTGAGCAGGTCATCTTCTAGAGAGTATGTGAAAGCCTTGAAATCGTCCTGATGGAGCTGCTTCTGGGTGGCCGGATTGGTCGTCCAGACCGTTGTATCCGCGAATACGGAATCGGTTTCGGGAAACAGCCATTTGTGGCTGTAGTGGCTGCTCATCCAGTTCTGAACGCCTAAATCACCCAAACGGCTAACAAGCTCACGATAATTGTTTAACTCTGTTTCAGGAATAAAAGGAGGGAGTTCGACCACAAGCTTTTGTATCCAGTACCTGGTACGCTTCGGAGAGCCCAATAACTCGTTGAAAAACCAGTAATCACCAGAGATGACTAGGTAGTCGGGATCGATTTCCTTAACCATGTTTAACCAGTCAAGGTGATCAATTTTTATGAAAAGCCGGTTTTTAACGTTGTTATTGTCTTGTTTTATTTTTAGAGATTTCAGGGCTTTGTGAATCTTCGGGTAGGTCTTTTGAAACGAGGTTGCTTTGATACCGGGGTCATACTTAGACCACTGGTTGTTTTTTTCCTGTTTATTAGCCAGGTAAAAAACGTGATCTTGTTTTTTGATGCCGGGGAGTGAGGCAAACGTCAGGATCTGTTTTGATCCTGACCGGCTCACCTGTGCTATTTTCACAACCTTGCCATCCTCACCTTCCGGGCTTTGAACACGTAACCTGTCCCCGGGGCTAAGTCGGCGGTCGGTTTCGATGCTTACGGAAGATTTCTGCACATCCGTGATCTTCCCGATGTGGATCCCGGTCCCGGATGGTCGATCAGTCACTATAATGTCCAACTGAGCTGTGGAGCTTAGAAAAAAACTGGTTTTTTCCCGCCCGGTATCCAGGAGAAGCTCTTCCCTTGCTGAATCAACATCAGTTTGACCGTCCAGCAAACGTCGATATGCAGAAACCACCTTGTAAACATATTCGGCACGTTTCATCCGTCCTTCGATTTTGAAACTGCTGATTCCGAGAGTCGCTAAAACCGGGATGTGGTTAACAGCCCAAAAATCCTTAGGAGAAAAATGGAATCCGGATTCCCTTTCATTCCTGAATTTTCGGCGACACACCTGGGTGCATCGACCTCGGTTACCACTCCATCCGCCTAAACAACTTGAAGCAAGGCAAAGCCCGGATATGGAATAACACAAAGCACCATGAATAAACACTTCAAGCTCAAGCTTAGTTTGCTCACGTATTGATGTTATCTCCTCCAATGTCAGCTCTCGTGAAAGGACAACTCTTTTTATGCCTAGTTTCTCTGCCGCCAGCATACCCAGGCTGTTGTGAATGACCATTTGGGTACTGGCGTGAAGCGCCAGATCCGGGAAATAATGTCGTGCCAAATAGACGAGTCCCAAATCCTGAACGATAATAGCATCAATCTTTAATTGATTCAGCTGGTGCAACAGGTTTAACAGGGATGGTAATTCTTCCTGTTTAATCAAGGTATTTACGGTGATATAGATTTTTACCCGATGCTTCTTGGCCTGGTTGACCAGAAACGACAAGGTTTTAACACTAAAATTCTTGGCTCTGAGTCGGGCATTTAATTCGCCGACCCCTAAATAAACTGCATCAGCACCGGCTTCGATAGCGGCATTGAAGCTTTCCAGTGAACCGGCAGGTGCCAATAGTTCAGGTTTTACAAGTGTGTTTGTATCTAAGGTCACAGGAGTTTCTATTTCGGATTGGGAGCTTGAAAAACATCAAATGATGGTTTTATCTGTATAAAAACCATAATCCCATTCCTAAAACCAACAATAAAGGATAAAGATAAAAGAATACCGGCGGTCATCTAAAAAACCCATAAAAGTCAATCCTGTTAATTCTGCAAAAACCATTTTTAATATGTAACTCATATTAGTGCTTTATTTGAATGCGGCAACACTATGTTCCCCGCGGTGCAAAGCTGAATTCATTTGTCTTAGATGCCGGTTAGCCGTGTTCTCGTTCATGCTTGAGTTTTTGTTCAACAAACTAATAATAGAGCCAAAATCGGAAACAAAGCTTGTAATTGCGAATTGAACGATTTTATCTAAACCCGAAAATGTGTGTTATATGTCCCTTGAACTTAAATTTGCTTTGTTTCAGCTCGTCATCATCATTCCATTTCTGGTCGGCAATTTTTTAAGCCATCGTTTACCTAATCTGGATCGATTGGCCAGGCGCTTGGTAATAATCAATCTCTCAATCCTTGAGCCGCCTATCATTTTATGGACGGTCCTTGGTCTGAGTCTGGCTCCGGCGATGATTTACCTGCCGATATCGGGAGCGGTTTTGGCATTGGTAGGTTTTCTGATAGGGAAAGGAGTGGTAAGCAGGTTTCAATTTGAGAATAAAAGCTCAAGAGTTTATGTCATTTGCTCGTCTTTGGCCAACCAGGGATTTACCATGGGGGGATTTATCTGTTACCTGTTTGCCGGGGAAAAAGGCTTGGGATTATCCAATATCTTTCTTGTCTTTTTCATTCCCTTTACCTTTTTGTTCATATTCGGTTATGCAAGCATGGAAGACCGTAGGGAGGTCTTCCGCTGGAAATCGATTAAGGAGTTTTTGTTTAACCTAAGAAACATGCCGTTATTGGCGATTATTGTTGCGGTGGCGGTCCGTGCATTCGGTCTGCAAAGACCTGACGTTTACTTCCCTTTGGATATTTTACTGACCATTGCCATAGCCATCTATTATTTTACCCTGGGGATCAACTTTAAACTCAGTGATTTAAACCCGTTGAAGACGGAACATGTGACCCTGGCAGTCCAGAAATTCATAATCTTGCCGGCCCTGGCCTTTGGTATAACATCCTTTCTGCCCATAAGTAACGAGTTAAAGCTGATCATCAGGCTTGAGTCCTTTATGCCGGTTGCCGTGTATGCGGTGATTTCATCGATCATGTTCAATCTTGACTCACGCAAAGCTTCCGGATTGTTTGTCGTTAACACCCTGGTTTTTGTTTTCGTTGTGTTTCCGATCTTATTTTTTCTGCGGACCTGGCTGTTCTCATAGCGGACGTCCCCCAGTTGTTGTTTAGGGTGAAAGTCTCACCCAACGGAATGAATTAATTTGGTAGAATAGAGGATAAAGGCGTTGACCTGAATTTGCGGATAACTTGTTTTTGCATGGGATCCAGCATCAATCTCGTAATCCAATTAAATGCATAAAGCCAAGTTAGGCGGGGATAACGGGGAACATTGATCAGTGAGGCATTCCCTTGAAGCTTTTTTAAGATCATGTCGGCTGTTTTATCAACATCGACAGGCTTAAAAACCAGTTCTTCTTTCAAATCACATAACTTCCCGTTATACATCGTCTTGGAATTCAAGAAGTTCGTGTCTATATATCCGGGGCAGATCACCTTAACATCAACTCCATAATCACAAGCTTCGGCCCTTAGCGCCGCCGTATGATTAATAATGGCTGCCTTGGCAGCTCCATAAGGTGCATTTGTCGAATACGACGTCAATCCGGCTAAAGATGCTATGTTGATGATCTGCCCGGAACCCTGCTTTCTCATTTGTGCGAGTGCCAACAACGAACCTTGGGCTGCACCGAAGTAGTTAACTGAAAAGATCCTATTCCATAAAGACATATCAAAATCGTCAAGGCCGGAGTCAAGCTTGGCTATATCAAGTGCTTCTCCGCGAACATTATAACCTGCGCCGTTAATGAGAATATCTAAGCGACCATAGGTGGATACCACATTAAGTATGAGACTTTTGAATTGATGTTCCTTCGTCACATCTAAGTGGACTTTCGAAAGCTGTTGAGACCTTGAAAGGTCACCTTGGTTGCTGTTTTTGATGTCAGCCGAAATTACAATAGCTCCAAGGTCGACCAACCTGGTGGAAAGAGACAGACAAATTCCGGAAGCTGCTCCTGTGATCAAGACGATTTTGCCTTTAAAAGATTTCATGATTATTCCTCGTAACATTTTGTATTAGCTTGCCTATCATGATAACTGCTTATCGAGACCCGGCAATCGTTGCCATATTATTTTTAAACACCCTGTAAACAATTGACCTAAGGTGTCATTTAAACTCATGATAAAAACCTCCATACAGAAGATTAAACAAATTAAAGAACGGCGTTTCACCGCTCACCGCTAGTATCACAAGCTATTAAAACAAAATACATACTGGATTACGGTATCCGAATCACTTACAATTTGCAAGAATTATCTACAGTAATTATAAACGGCAGGTCACGCTCTTGAAACGTATTCATACCGGAGGAATAAAAATATCGGAACGACTGAAAAAAAGGCAAGAAAAGGCCAGGTAAAACGAAAAGACTCCAAATTAATGTCTGAGCGAAAACCGGTTTAAGCTATACCAATATTGGCTTTAAAAGCGGCATGGCCCTTCGGGGTTCAGTGCTTTCAGCATTCAGCGATCGGCTCTCAGCCGGTTTTTGGCTGTTTTTGTAATACCTTAAACTGAATGCTGTCGGTTGGCAGGACGTTAATCTGGGAGCTGAATCCGGTATCGGGAACAAGGTTGGATAAGGATTCAACGGTTTTCCGTTCTGACACTAGATAATCGCGTGTCGAACCTTGGCTGACACCCACTCGCTGACAACTACCGTGGCGAGTATCACTAGCAGGATCAAAGAAACCTGGGTCCAGGCAAGCATGGCGATGGATGAATCGAGCTGCAATCCGATTCCACCGGCACCCACCAGGCCAAGTATTGTTGATTCACGGATAT
>JANQLH010000486.1 GCA_028280735.1 SAR324 cluster bacterium
ACCCAATTACATCTTTTGACATTATTCCATTCTCCCGTTGAAGTTCTTGCTTTGCAAAAAGATAACTGTGGCAATATAAACACACAATTTCTCATAAATGTATAGACATTAGAGTAACTTTTTCACTCTTTGTATATGATGTGGAACAATATTGGTTTCTTCAAAGCCCAACCAACCTGCTTCTAGCACTGACTCAAAATAAACGGAAAAAATATTTTTATCCTATTGAATCCCTTGATAAAACGGATTGAAAGTCTTCTTAAGTTTTATTGAAAGATGACGATTTACCCCGGCTTTTACCTGTTTAAGGATTGTTTTTTTTAGGCTTTTAATTGATCTAGATAAATCATTTCATAAAAAGTCACCATCAGGACCAATAGATGATGCCTACCCATAACCTTACTTGAACAAACAGCTTACAAAATGGCTGTACAACTCCATCTCTTCCTTGGATTAGCGGAATTCCAATGGTTTTTAAACGATTATCAGTACAGCCAAAAGTTGATCTAATTACAGGTTTTTCTTAGATTTTGATCCGGAATAAAAAAAACAATGGGGCTGCAGTTACAACCAGTTTTTGCAAAAAATTCAACCCGGTTAATCAGCATTTTCAGGCAAGTATTTAAGTTGACCTTTTTTGTGCAGAATGAAATGGCTGATCCCTTGCCAGAAGCAGTTTCAGGGATATTTTACTTGTTCTATGTCAATTACTTTTATCAATTTTTATAGTTTAATACCGATTAAGGATAGGAAATGGTAGCTCAAATCTAATAATCTTCCCAAACAGCTTGTAGCTGGATTGCAGGCTGATTAATTTTTTTGAACGAAGTAATCAGCAGGAATATAATATTATGAATGTCGGATTATGTTTAACCATCCGTGATACCAGGTAACTTTTTAACCAGTTCTGACTTGATATAAGAATAGCTATGAAGATTCCAACAAAGTGCCGCTATGGGATTAGGGCATTAATAGAAATTGCCAAAAACCAAAATGAATTTCCCACAAAAAGAAAACAAATCTCCAGTACCCAGGGTATTCCAACCTCCTACCTGGAAAATATCCTGATCGCCCTCAAAAACGGAAACATCATCACCTCCCACCGGGGAGCAGGTGGTGGCTTCAAATTAAAACGCCCCTCAGATCAGATTACCCTGCTGGATGTTTATGAAGCATTGCAAGGAAGTTTAATGCTGCTTGACTGTACAGAATGCCCTTCAAATTGTGAAAGATCAGAGGAATGTGTCGTTCGACCGGTTTGGATGGAAATGCAGGAAGCTCAAAGAAATGTACTTAAGACAAAAACCATCAAACATCTGCTGGATTTGGAACTGAAGTCACAAAACAATTACTTTTCGAGTAATATAAGTTTTTGAAGTTGACGCTTTTAAAGACTTGTTCCCTTCAATAAAAGCCTAATATACACCTATATTATAGTGACTTTTGACAACCCACCTTCTGCTCATACGCTGCCACAAGGTGGGTTAAGAAACAACACGACCAACCCGCCAACTAAACATCCGGTTCAATAAGTCACTCAGCACAATATTCTGCCTTGCCATCATCAGAACACAAGGCTGGTTAAGGAGCGAGGAGAGAAACGGCACATGCTGATGGTCGACAGGCACTATGCTGATGACATCTGCAACAACATGCCTCCCACACCAGGCGCAACTCACAAAATATTCGATAACCGATCTAATCAAGTCAAGATAAAATTCGATGCCAAATCAATAATTTGGTGATTTTACTTTTTTCTTGATCTGAAACAATACCGGATTTGGCCGCTTTTCAATTCAGTTTATCGATATTTTCAATTCGGTTTATTTGAGTTTTCAGGTTTGTATTAATGTTGATCTATTATGTAAACTTTGACCTTCATAAAGCCTCAACTGACGGGGCTTTATAAGATTTCTGGTTGTTCTAAATCAATTACAATTATCCATTTCTGTATTTTAATATCTATTAAAAAATGGGAAATATTACGACCTATCTTTCTGAGAATTCCATTTCACTTGTTCTTGCTACTTTGGTGAAGATTTCGACTAATTAGTGTCGGAACTGAAAATCGTTAAACCTTTATCCAGCCTTGTGCCAGATACCGGAACTCAAGTTGAGGATCAGCGTGCTGTCAGCGTTCGGCTTAAGGCATGACAAAGACAAGCAAAAATTGGCAGAGAGCTGAATGCTGAAAACATTGAACTTCATAGTGCCAAACTGCTTTTAAAGAGCTTATTGGTATGGGTTAAACCGGTTTTTCGTACAGACACTAATTAATTGTTTTTATAAAAAAAACACCTACAACGATAGGGAAAGAGGATTTATGTCAAAAGATGTTATTGGATCTGTAATGGTAGTTGGGGGAGGAATTGCAGGTATGCAGTCCGCGCTTGATCTGGCCAATTCAGGATATTATGTTTACCTGGTTGAGGAAACATCGGCGATTGGTGGTGCTATGGCGCAGTTGGACAAAACGTTCCCCACAAATGATTGTTCAATGTGAATCATCGCTCCTAAACTGGTCGAGGTCGGCCGTCACATGAATATTGAGTTGCTCACATTATCCACTGTCAACTCAATAGAAGGGGTTGAGGGAAACTTCACGGTTTCAATTACCCAAGCACCACGTTACGTGGATATGGACAAATGTATCGGTTGTAATATATGTACCGAAAAATGTCCCTCCAAAGTTGTTGACACCTTTAACGAAGGTCTGGTCAAGCGAAAAGCCATCTACGTCCCTTACGCCCAGGCTGTTCCTTTGAAATGGGCAATTGACGATACCAAATGCCTCAAATTCACCACAAAAAAAGGTAAATGTAAGAAGGACAACTGTGAAGTGAACTGCCCTTCCGGTGCCATCAACTTCCAAGACACATCCAAAGATATTTCTTTGAATGTGGGATCGGTCATTGTTACTGCAGGCTTTGACAAATTCAATCCGAAAAACCTGGATAACTACCAGCATAAAAATCTGCCCAACGTTCTGACCAGCATGGAGTTTGAACGCATCCTGTCTGCCGGTGGTCCGACCGGAGGTCATATCACTCGTCCTTCTGATGGGGTAGCACCCAAAAAGATAGCCTGGTTGCAATGCGTCGGTTCAAGAGATCTGAACAAATGTGAGAATGAATATTGCTCTTCTGTCTGCTGCATGTATGCCATTAAAGAGGCTGTCATGGCCAAGGAGCATATCGGGGGTGATTATCAGTCATCCGTCTTTTATATGGATATGCGAACCCCGGGAAAAGAGTTTGAAAGATATTTCAACCGAGCAAAGGATGACGGTGTTCGCTTTATACGTTCCAGGGTTCACAGTATCACCCAGGTTGACAGCTCAGGTACGCTGAACCTGACTTATGTGACAGACGCCGGTGAAAGCATCAACGAAGAATTTGATATGGTGGTTCTATCCGTGGGGATGGAAGCTGCTGATTCCGCAATCGATACGGCCAAGAAACTGGGGATTGAGCTCAACGAATACAATTTTGTTAAAACCGATTCTCTGTCGCCGGTTGCCTCATCCAAACCGGGTATTTTCGTAGCCGGGGTTTTGCAGGGACCAAAGGATATTCCCCAATCGGTTACCGAGGCAAGCGCCGCTGCTTGTTCAGCGGCTCTCAGTCTCAGTGAAGCACGAGGTAGCCTGGTCAAGGAACGAGAGTTTCCCGAAGAGCTGAATATTGAAGGCCAGGAACCTAGAATTGGTGTTTTTGTCTGCAAATGCGGTGTCAACATTGCCGGATATGCGGATGTGCCGACTATCAAAGATCATGCGGAAACACTGCCTGGTGTTGTTTATGCTGAAGAATCTTTGTTTGCCTGCAGTCAGGATTCCCAGGAAAAACTGGTTGAGGTGATCAAAGAACACAAACTGAACCGCATAGTGGTTGCTGCTTGCTCACCGACAACCCACGAACCCCTATTCCAGGAAACCATGAGAGATGCCGGGTTGAATCCTTATCTTTTCGACATGGCAAATATCCGCAACCAGTGTACCTGGGTTCATTCCGATGATAAAACCGTCGCCACGGACAAGGCCAAAGACCTGGTAAGTATGTCTGTAGCAAGGTCTGCCATTCTGGAGCCTTTGAATTATCTGGAAGTTGAGGTCGGAAAACCTGTTTTGGTCATAGGCGGAGGTGTTGCAGGATTGACGGCTGCCCATAGTCTGGCGGCACAGGGATTCAAGACTACAATCGTCGAAAAATCAGACAGCCTGGGTGGCACAGCCAGAAAAATAAAAACAACCTGGCAGGGTCAGGATGTTCAGGAGTATTTGTCGGAGTTGATTGACAATGTTCAAGACCATGGCAAGATTGATATCCTGCTAAACTCGGAAGTCCTCGGCACCAATGGATTTGTCGGTAATTTCGAAACCGAGATCAAATCGGGAGACATCAGCAGGACAATCAGCCACGGGGCAACCATTGTAGCTACCGGTGGAACTCCTGCCGGTACGGATGAATATCTCTATGGAAAAAGCGATCGGGTGACACGTTGGCACGATTTAAAAAACCAGCCGGAAAAGCTGAAGGACGCCAATAGCGTGGTCTTCATCCAGTGTGTCGGTTCCAGGGATGACAACAAACCCTATTGTTCAAAAATCTGTTGCACGGCTTCCATTTCCCAGGCTATCTCGGTTAAAGACCGGAATCCGGATGCGAATGTTGTGGTGTTGTATAGAGACATTCGCACCTATGGTGAAAGAGAAGCTATATATAATGAAGCCAGAAAGAAAGGTATTATTTTTATTCGCTACTCACTGGATAACAAACCTGTTGTTGCGGAAACGGAGAAGGGTCTTGAAATTACTGCCTTTGACCATGTTCTTCAAAAGACTGTTGTAATTGAAGCAGATCTCCTCAACCTGGCCACAGCCATTGAACCTTCGGAAAGTCAATCGGTTTCCAAGGCATTCAAGCTGCCGATTAATGAGGATGGATTCTTCATGGAGGCCCATGCCAAACTTCGCCCCGTTGATTGTTCCACTGATGGTGTCTTTTTGTGCGGACTGGCGCATTATCCCAAACCAATCGAAGAAACCATCGCCCAGGCAAATGCAGCGGTAGCTAGGGCAGTTAACGTGCTTTCCAAGAAAACATTTGAAGTCGAACCTATCGTTTCCGAGATCAACCAGGATGCCTGCATAGGCTGCGGTATCTGTATTGACTCCTGCTCCTTCAGCGCTATTGAAGCAAAAGCAGTGGAAGGAAAAGGATACAGGGCTCACAATATTTCGGCGTTGTGCAAGGGATGCGGCGTTTGCGCTGCTGCATGTCCACAGCTAGCCATAACCATGAAACACTTTAACGACGATCAGATTATTGCCGCTATCAAAGCAGGAATATCTGCCGCTTAAGACAAGAAAACAGGAGAATAGATTTATGACTGATACCAAAGAACCCAAGATCCTTGCTTTTTTGTGTAACTGGTGTGCATACGCCGGGGCGGATCTGGCAGGCGTATCTCGATTACAATATCCCGCCACCATGAGAGTGATCCGCACCATGTGCTCCGGACGGGTTGATCCGTTGCACATTGCGGAAGGACTCCTCAGCGGATATGACGCCGTATTCGTTTCCGGTTGACATCTCGGCGAATGCCATTACCAGGATGGTAATGTAACTGTTGCAGGTCGCGTTGAAGTCGTTGCAAAACTTCTTGAACTAGCCGGAATAGAACGAGACCGTGTTCAATTAAGACGAGTCAGTGCTGCTGAAGGCGCTTTGTTTGCTCAATATGTAAAAGAAATCAGCGCAACAATCGCTGACATGGGACCATTTGAAACGAAGCTATTCAGCTTGCAAATCGCCGCCATTAAAAGAGCCTTGGGCACGAGAAGACTGCGCTGGTTAAGCGGGATGGAATACCAACTTGAAGAACAGGAAAACGTTTACGGAGAGAAAACCGATTCCGCATTGATGAGTGAGATAATCGAGGAAAGCATTAGATCTGAATATTACAAAGCCTTAATTCTGGAAATGCTGAAAGAGGGGCCGCTTTCCGTGAGAGAGATGGCGAAGAAATCCGGTTTAAAACCTTATACGATTTCTTTGAGACTTAACGAACTGGAAAGAGAAGGTCAGGCAGAATTCCACAGTCACGTCGGCTCTACGGCTAAGTTTGCCAGCCCGGCTGCTTAATGAATTGTCTTGACGCTAGCGAGAAACATAGTCTGCAGCTTGGAAGGTAGTGCCTACGAGTCATTCCGGGCTTGACCCGGAATCTAAACGGTCGTTACTGGTTAGCTGGTTTTGGATGCCTGATCAAGTCCGGCATGACTAAAAATATAAATCGTCACGAGATTTTACCACTTTCGTTTTATAAATATTTTTTGTTGCTATTAGTGAGAAGCAAAACTCGCAGCTTCGAAAGAGCAATAAACCCCAGCCTCACAAAAAAGTTGGAATTTGAGAATTAAGACAAGCAAAAAGACACATAGCAAAGAGAGAAAGTATGGCAAATACAAACACTGAAAATGGTTCAGCAATGGTTATCGGCGCTGGTATCGCCGGTATGCAGGCTGCCTTGGATCTGGCCGACGCCGGAATTTATGTACACCTGGTGGAAAAATCATCTTCAATAGGCGGAATGATGGCCCAATTGGACAAGACTTTCCCCACAAACGATTGTGCAATGTGAATTATCTCGCCGAAATTGGTGGATGTCGGTCGACATCTAAATATCAACATCATCCCCAACACCGAAGTTAAGGGTCTGGAAGGCGAAGTAGGTAATTTCAGGGCCAAGCTTGAAAGCTATCCTCGGTTTATCGACACGGAAAAATGCACGGGATGCGGAGAATGCAAAAGCGTTTGTCCCGTTACAGCTATTAACGAGTTTGATTGCGGACTGAATAAACGATCCGCCACTTACATTCAATACGCACAGGCTGTGCCGCTGGCGTATACCATCGACAAGGACAAGTGTATTGGCTGCGGACTCTGTGAAAGAGTTTGTTTGGCTGAGGCAGTCGATTATACACAAAAACCCAATCAGGCAGATCTGGAAGTTGGGGCAGTCATCATGTCACAAGGTTCGGATGCCTTTGACCCTTCCAAATTCGATCATTATCAATACAGTCAATATCCGAATGTCATAACCAGTCTGGAAATGGAGCGGATTCTCAGTGCATCGGGCCCATACCAGGGGCATCTGATGCGACCTTTGGATCGGGAGGAACCAAAGAAGATCGCCTGGTTGCAATGTGTCGGTTCCAGGGATGTCAACCGCTGCGACCATGCCTATTGTTCATCGGTATGCTGCATGTATTCCATTAAAGAAGCTGTCATCGCTAAGGAACATGCTTCCGAAGATCTGGAATGCAACATCTTTTACATGGATATGAGGACCCATGGAAAAGATTTTGAAAAGTATTACGATCGAGCCAAAGAGGAAGGTGTAAAATTCACCCGTGCCAGGGTTCACTCCATCACCCAGGTTGAGGAAACCGGAAATCTCCTCCTTCATTACGCCACAGAGTCCGGTGACATCCTTGATGAAGAGTTTGATCTGGTTGTGCTTTCGGTTGGACTGGAGTCAAAAGAATCAGCAGTCGAATTGGCCGCGAACCTGGGTATAGAACTGAACACCAATAAATTTATCGCAACCACAGACCGAAATCCTGTCAGCACATCACGTGATGGCGTCTTTGTTTGTGGTGCCTTCCAGGGACCCAAGGACATACCCCAGTCTGTTGTTGAAGCTAGTGCGGCTGCCGCGGCGGCTGGAGAGGTATTAAGCTCTGCCCGTTACACGGAAACCAAGGAAGTCGAACTGGTTCCTGAAATGAATGTGGCAGGAGACAGACCCAGAATCGGTGTATTTGTCTGCAGTTGCGGGACTAACATCGCGGGTACCGTTGATGTGCAGGTAGTGGCTGATTATGCCAAGAGTCTGCCCTACGTGGAATATGTGACAAACAATCTTTATACCTGCTCACAGGATACCCAGGAATTTATGGCCCAGGTGATTAAAGAAAACAGCCTGAACCGGGTGGTCGTTGCCTCCTGCACGCCTAAAACGCATGAGCCCATGTTTAAGGATACCTTGACCAGTTGCGGGTTGAATAAATATCTCTTTGAAATGGCCAACATCCGTAACCAGTGTTCCTGGGTACATGCCAATAATCCGGAACTGGCAACTGAAAAGTCGAATGACCTGGTTCGGATGGCAGTTACCAAAGCTGCTCTTAAAGAGCCTCTCAACGAAATCAAGCTGGATGTAAACCAAACTGCCCTGGTCATTGGAGGTGGGGTTTCCGGTATGACTTCAGCTTTAAACCTGGCCAACCAGGGATTCAAGACCCACCTGGTAGAAAAGGAGGAGCAACTGGGCGGACAGGCAACGAACCTTTACCTGACCGGGAAAGGAGAAAAAGTCTCCGAAATCCTGTCCGATTTAAAAGAAAAAGTCGAAGCCTCATCAAATATTGATATCCACTTGAACACAACGGTAGATGAAGTTGAAGGGTTTGTGGGCAATTTTAAAACCACCCTGAGGTTTAGGAATGAATACCAGCAAATTGAACACGGCGTTGCCACAATTGCTACGGGCGGTCACGAATACAAGCCCCGGGAGTATTCTTATGGTGATGATCCCCGTATTATCACTGCCTTGGAACTGGATAAGAAGCTGATCAACAACGAAATCGATTATAATGCCATTGAGACGGCTGTTTTTATCCAATGTGTCGGTTCACGAAACGACGAACATCCTTATTGCTCCAGGCTTTGTTGTAGTCATTCCCTGGAAAGTGCATTGGAACTGAAAAAGAAGAATCCCGAGATGAACGTTATCATCCTGAATCGGGACATTCGAACCTATGGAGAGCGTGAGCATCTTTACGCAGAAGCGAGAGAGGCAGGTGTGTTTTTCGTACGTTATTCAGTGGATGAAAAACCTACCGTTTCAGCAGTCAACGGGAAAGTGGTTATCCAGGTTATCGACAGGATTCTTGGCAGACCTTTGGAAATCGAAGCCGACCTGCTGACTTTAGCGACTGCCATAGTCCCCAACAAAGACGTACAATTAGCGCAAAACTTCAAAGTGACCATGGATGACGACGGATTTTTCGTTGAACGTCACGCCAAGCTTGGCCCGTCGGAATTTGCGACTGACGGGGTTTTTCTGTGTGGTTTGGCTCATTATCCCAAGCCGATGGATGAGGCCATTGCCCAATCCAAAGCAGCTGCGTCCAGGGCGGTTACTTTGCTTGCTCGTGGAACAGTTAGCACCAATGGTGAAGTTGCGTCGGTCATTCACGGTAACTGCAGTAGCTGCGGGGTTTGTGTTTCTGTCTGCCCTTATTCTGCTCCTAGCTTCATGGAAGAAGGCCGGATGGAAGGCAAGGCAGACATAAATCCCGCACTTTGCAAAGGATGCGGACTGTGCACGGCATCCTGCCGATCCGGAGCTATCAATTTAAAGGGATTCAGTGATGAGCAGATATTTTCTATGATAGAAGATTTTTAGTTTATGCCCGACAAAAGATCTCTGAACTATGAAAGTTCTTGGAATCAACTTGGATTTGTCTAGATAACTAATATGCCCTCAGCTTTCAGCGATCAGCATTCGGCTAAAGAAACTGAAAAGCCGGTTTTTCGCTGATGGCTGACAGCTGAACGCTGAAAGCTTTTCTGAGCTTGAAACTAATAGACTAAGATGACGAAAGCCATCTGTTTTAGCTCGCACAAACTAACAAAGTACAAGGAGTATCTATGTCCAAATGGGAGCCAAAAATCCTCGCTTTTCTCTGCAACTGGTGTAGTTACGGTGCAGCGGATTTGGCGGGGGTCAGTCGATTTCAATATCCTTCCAATCTGAGGATTGTCAGAATTCCCTGTTCCGGCAGAATGAGTCCCAAGTTTATTCTTTCTGCCTTGATGAAAGGGGCGGATGGAGTCTGGGTTTCGGGTTGACACCCCGGAGACTGCCATTACCTGGAAGGTAATTATTATGCACGAAGGAAATTCACCTTGTTAAAAAATTACTTGGAGTACTTTGGCATTGAGCCGGGAAGATTGCATTTCTCCTGGGTTTCGTCCGCCGAAGCCACAAAATTCATCACGGTAGCAAAAGAGGTTACCGAAGCGGTCAGGGAACTTGGACCTGCTAAAAATCTAATTAAACACCGGTCAAAAGCGAGTTGATATGCTGGGCTATATTGGAAAAATCAAGGAAATCTCCAAGGGACTTTTAAAGGAAGAAAAAGTCGATCTGATCATCGGTTTCCGTAAGGGATCCGACCCACTTAGAAGCGAACCCTGCATGGTCAATCGCCTCGATAAAATCGATGATTTAGTTTGGGATAGTAGTTGCGGAATGAACCTGGTGAACTACCTGACCAATCGCAAAGAGAAAATCGGGATCATCGCCAAGGGGTGTGATTCCAGGAATATAAACACACATATTATTGAAAACAAGATCAAGCGGGAACAGCTATACATTATAGGTATACCCTGTATGGGCATGATCGATAAAATCAAGGCTGCCGACTCTGTTTCGGAGGAAGTCGTAGAGGTAAAAGATAATGGTGACAATGTGCTGATCAGGGGAGACAAGCTTGAGGTAATGGTCGATCGTTCTGACCTGTTGCAGGACAATTGTCTGGTTTGCACACATCGCAATCCTGTCGTTTACGATGAATTGGTGGCTGATCCGGTAGAAGAACAAACCGGAATCGAGCAATTTGAGGATGTTAAAGCGATTGAAGCACTGTCGACGGAAGAACGCTGGCAGTATTTTGATACCATGCTTTCTTCCTGTATCAGATGTTACGCCTGCCGCAATGCTTGTCCACTTTGTTATTGCAACACCTGTTTTGTTGATGAATCAGTGCCTCAATGGGTTGGTAAAAGTGATGATCCAACTGATACCAAAACATTTCATTTGTTAAGAGCCTTTCATTGTGCCGGTAGATGCACGGATTGCGGTTCGTGTGAGCAGGCCTGCCCGATGAACATCAAGGTGAGAAAACTAACGAAAAAACTTACCAAAGACTGCCGGGATCTGTTTGGCTGGGAAGCCGGGTTAAACCTTGAAACGCGGCCACCTCTCGATACATACGGATACGAAGATCCGGAAGATTTTATCAAATAAAACAGTGCATCTCTAAAACAGCTAAAGCTGTGAGTTTGAAACAAAAGAGGCAAATCTATGAGAGTAGTCAAAATCGATAAAAAGAGCTGGGAAGAAGGGTTGAATAGCCTGCGCGATGATTTCCGGTTATACGGTCCGATCAAGGAGGATCAAAGCGCCAGATTCAGAGAGCTGGAAAACAGTGAGCTCCCTGATTTAACCCTACGGAATACTCAGCTTTCCGCCAAGAGTGTTGTTTATCCGCAAACACAAAAGATGTTTGCTTATTCTCTCGATGAGACAAGTGAGGATCATCACATCATGCAACCTGTCGAGGTGGATGATACAACCAAGGTACTGATAGCAGCCAGACCATGTGATGTGGCAGCCTTTCAAATCAAAAAAAGAAATTTTGATAGCCCGGAATACCGTGACCCCTTCTGGTGCGAAGCTTTTGAGAAAACGGTCATGATCGGTTTTGCCTGCAGCAATCCCGGTCGAACCTGCTTTTGCACCTCAACCGGGAGCGGACCTTTTAGTGAAGAATACATGGACATTCTGATGGCTAAGGATGGTGTTGATCTGCTGCTAAAATCGCTCACCGAGACGGGTGATGCACTGCTGGAAAGAGCAGGTTGGGATTCTCCCGGAAATCCGGAAACCTTCGAAATTCTTAAAAAGGAAGCCGAGGAAAAAATCACTTCTACTGTGGAAACAGACAGTATCGAGAAGTTGTCCTCAAAGGAACTATTTGAAGCCCCTTTTTGGGATGATCTGGCATTCGCCTGCATTAATTGTGGTACCTGTACCTTCAGTTGTCCCACTTGCTGGTGCTTTGATATCCAGGACGAAAACAACGGGTATTCCGGCACACGCATGCGTAACTGGGATAGTTGCATGTCGTCTTTGTTTACCCTGGAAGGTTCAGGACACAACCCACGCGGCATCAAACACCAGAGGGTACGACAACGTTTCATGCACAAGCTGAAATATTACTCGGAAAAATACAATAGCGGTGTCCAATGCGTAGGT
>JANQLH010000302.1 GCA_028280735.1 SAR324 cluster bacterium
AAGATCCTTCCCCAGTGTTCGAGTCGGATAAATACCAGGTCACCTCGCAGGAACCCCAGGCCGACCCCGGCTTTCAACCACTTCCGGGTCATTTGAATCTAAATTGTCAATGCTCCCTGGATGATTCAACTAAAAGAGCTGAGCCACATTCATCAATGGTTTTCATTGGGTTACCGGAATTATTCTTCGCTCAAATGAAAGTAGCCATTTTCGCAGGTTTTTTCTTTTCATTTCCCTATTTATTGATCGAGTTGTGGGGATTTATTGGTCCTGCTTTGTATAGAAGCGAAAAGAAGATCTTCTGGATTTTTGCCGTTTGCTCATTCATCTTTTTTATTGGGGGAGCGCTGTTTGGCTATTTTGTTGTTTTTCCGTATGGTTTTGATTTCTTCCTAAGCCTGACCCAAATGGGAGAAATTATGCCTTCCCTCTCGGTTGGGGAGTACCTGAGTTTTGCGTTAAAGTTACTGATGGCATTTGGATTTATTTTTGAATTGCCGCTGGTAACCTTCATCCTGGCCAGAATGGGAATAGTCACACCTCAATTGATGATTAAACAGTCCAGGATGGCTATCCTGATTGTTTTCATCCTCGCCGCCATGTTAACACCTCCTGATCCGCTTACCATGATGTTCATGGCTGGTCCTATGATTTTATTGTACATAATAAGTATTGGGGTGTGTTTTGTAGGACTAAACCGGAAAAAAGCAGCCCTGAGAAAGCAGGGAATAGATCCCGATGAGTTTAATGAAGATTAATCAGTCTCCCTTGAAAGGGGGTGCGGGGTCTTTCAAAAAAAGGAGAACCCCCAGGCAAATTCCTGCAATGACCGCAGAAAGTTTTATTTCCCGGGGAAATTCCTGCCCAAGCAATATAATCTGGGGCAAATGATAGGAAAGATATCCAATCTGAATAAAAAATACGATTAAGATAGCAATCGAAAGCTTTTTCTTCATCAAAATTGATCGGGACTGATTGGATGTATACAGTTATTTGGCTAATTGAAGAACAATTGGTTTCCAAAACTTCGACATAGGCAATCCACCATATTCGGAAACATCGATCTTTTCCTGATTCCATACCATATCCAGCGGCCACATGGCTTTCCCCTCACGGATCATTCTGCCTGTTGTCAGTGCGATTCCCTCATCCTCTTCCAGTTTCAAACCCCAGGGCATGTTCAGAGCATTCCATTTACTCCTATACTCCTCCAGGTATTCCATTTGGTTAAATGAACCTAAGCATTTGATTCCATTTATAAACCTTAGAACCAGGAACTGTAATTGGATCCCGGGGCAGATCTTTTTTTCTCGCAAGACACCAGCCAGTGATTCTCTTTCGTAGATCTGTTCACTGCTCTTTGATCCGATTGTACCACTATTAGCCCAAGATAAGGTTTCGATTTTCATCGATTTTTTACTTTGGTAGGAACCGAGAAAAAGACTGGGTTGATCGAACAATCTGTTAAACCGATCCGTAGTTTCTTCATCAAACAACAGGGTAACTATGGGATGTTCCTTTTTGCCTTCAAGAATTTTGATCAAGTAGTTGTTGATGACACGATTGATATCAAAATAGACAATTTTTGAATGATTAAAAACCTTTTGCTGAATTCCCGAGCAGACCCTGCAAGCCCAACCGGAATAAGATCGACCGATTTCAGGCTGCTCAATGTTGGTTTTTAAGATCGAGGAGAACTGATTGTAAGTTTCCACTTGATGGTTGGATACATTCGTACCAAATACCAGTTGATCTCTTTGCCTGGATGGGATCAGGGAAATTCGTTGATCGGTGATACCATCCTGCTCACGGTGTTTGAAAGCTTTAAATGTCTTGTGATAAAGCGGTTTTTTAACATCCAGCAGCTCATCTAGCCGGATGTTTCCGTAGTTAACAGCCCCAGACCAGGCCGTGTTGGAAAATGCCACTCCTGAATTGGCGGCAACGAAATAGACATCGTCCTTGGACAATCCTGCCAAGCTGACAAGATCGCATGCCAGAAAAGTAGGTCCGTTTGTGAGTGTAACATGGTGAGAAGTTTGAAGCACCGGCCGCTTCCTTAATTCATCCAGGAATAAAACAGCAGAATCCCTTTCATATCCCTGTTCCAGCCATTCTTCCACAAACGCATCTTCCAGTTCTGATTCAAATGTCGCTGCTTTATTTTGGTAAAGGCTTTCCGAATAGTTGCTTAAGGGTGTTTCCCAGTACTGCTCAAAAAGCCCTGCAAGTGCCGGCCGGGATAGTTTGAGAGATTGAAAAAGCTCCGGTTTTACCATCTGTTATCCAGCGCCTCTGCAAGTCGATATTGAACACCGCCAAAACCTCCATTACTCATCACAATAAAGATATCATTTGCTTGTGCTTGAGCAATACAATACTCAATAATGTCATCCAACGATTCCAGTTGCTGGGCGATTTTTCCCCGGTCAGTAAGCTCCGATATAATCTTCTTCACATCCAAGCGCTCCTTGGGATTGATAGTTTCTAATCGATGCAGTTTGGAAATAGTAATGGTGTCCGCATGATTGAAAGCAGAACTTAAGGTTTTCTGATGAATATTCCGAACGGCTGTATTACTTCGCGCTTCAAAGACCGCATGAATCCTTGATTCCGGCCAAGCCGCCCGAAGGGCATTGATAGTTTCTTGAATGGCTGTCGGATGATGGGCAAAATCGTCAAAAACCCTGACATGCGGGTTGGTAGTCAATTGTTGAAGCCTTCGCTTCACATTTTTATAATTTAACAGGGCCTCCTGAACCGCATCCAAAGGCAGACCTTCATGAATGGCAAGGAGGATTGCGACGGTAGCATTTCTGACATTGAACTCACCCAGGATCGGTATTTCCCAACTGCGTTTATTCTTTTTGTAAACCAAGTCAAAGCTCATTCCCAACTTTCCGCTTATGGCTTTGACATTGCTGATTACAGCATCGCACTTTTCGGAAAGCCCAAACGAGATGTAAGGTGAATAACCGGATTTTGCCACTTCCAAAGCAACTGAATCATCTCCGTTTACAACGATCAATCCGTTCTGCGGGACTTGCCTGAGCATTAAGCTAAACGATTTTTTAATGTCCTCTATATCTTCAAATATATCGGCATGATCGAACTCGATATTGTTGATCACGAGTAAATCCGGAAGATAATGGAAAAACTTGGAGCGTTTATCAAAGAGGCTTGTATCGTATTCATCGCCTTCTATGATGAAATACCCTCCTTTTTCCACATCACGTGAAGAGGTCCCGAAATTCTCCGGAATTCCTCCGATCATGAAACCGGTTGGTCTTTTGCAGTAATCAAATACCTGGGCGGTTAATGAGGTGGTCGAGGTCTTGCCGTGCGTCCCGCTGATAACTATTGATCGATTCCCCCGAATAAACTCGTTTTTCAAAAGTTCCGCAATAGAAATGTAATGAAGATGGGCTTCCAGGGCGTATTCAACCTCCGGATTCCCTCGACTCAACACATTGCCTAACACAACAAAATCCGGATGCGGTTTTAAATTATCCTGATGGTAGGGCGATTGGATCTCGATGTCGTTCTCTTTAAGGAAAACGGACATAGGAGGATAAACATTTTGATCTGACCCGGTAATTTTATGGCCACGCTTTTTCAACAATACTGCGACCGAAGCCATGGCTGTCCCACAAATGCCGGAGAAATGAAAATGCTTCACGGACATATCGGTTATCGGTTATCGGTTATCGGTTATCGGTTATCGGTTATCGGTTATCGGTTATCGGAAAATGCCCTTCGAGTAAAAAGCCGCCAAGGCTTTTCAATTTTTTTTCCTTGCCAATAATGGCAGTCTTAGTGTGCTTCCTGCCAGTTTGAACCCTTGTTGGCATCAACTACCAGGGGAACCTTAAGGGACACGGAGTTTTCCATTTCTGCGGTTACCATGCTCTTAAGCTCATTGGCTTGAGCAATTGGTACTTCAAATACCAGTTCATCGTGTACCTGCATGATCATTTTGGCTTCCGGATAGTGTGATTCTATTTTATTTTGGATGTTGATCATGGCGATCTTGATTAAATCGGCAGCTGACCCCTGTATTCTGCTGTTGATCGCCACACGTTCGGCACCGGTCTTTGCCATTTTGTTTCTGGAGTTGATATCCGGTATCAACCGTCGCCTTCCAAACATGGTTTCCACCCAGCCATTTTCAAGACAAAAAGCAATTGTATCATCCATGTATTTTTGAATACCGGGATACTTTGCAAAATAGGCTTCGATAAACTGTTTTGCCTGTTTTTGCGGAACGTTTATTTCCTGCGACAAGCGAAAAGCGCCCATGCCGTAAATAATTCCAAAATTAATGGCTTTTGCTGCCCTGCGTTGCTCGGCGTCCACTTCGTTGACGGGGACTTCATAAACCGCCGCAGCCGTTTCCGTGTGAATATCACCACTTGCGTTGAATACCTCAATTAGTCTTTCATCGCCGGAAAGATGAGCCAGAAAGCGCAGTTCAACCTGGGAATAGTCTGCTGAAATTAACAACGAATCCTTTTCCGGAATAAACGCTTTACGGATTTTCCGGCCATCCTCATCCCTTATGGGTATATTCTGTAGATTTGGATTGGTGGAAGCAAGCCTACCCGTTGCAGCGATAGCCTGGTTGTATGAAGTATGAATCCGACCTGTTTTTGAGTTGATCAAGGTTGGCAGTACTTCCAGATAGGTATTGATCAATTTGTTCTTGGTTCGGTATGCCAGCAAATCCTGTCCTATAGGTTCAAATCTCGCGATTTTCTCCAGGACGGAGGCGTCTGTTGAAAAACCGGTTTTTGTCTTCTTTTTCGCAATGTTTATCCCTAAATCTTCAAACAATACCTTGCTAAGCTGTTGGGGTGAGTTGATATTGAACTCCTGGCCGGCTCGTTCATAAATACTGTATTTCAGGGATTCCAGCTCATCTTTTAATCGATTGTTCAAATCACTCAGATATTCGGTATCTATTTTAACACCGTGCCGTTCCATCCGAGCCAATGTTTGACAAAGCGGTAACTCAATGTCCCGGTAAAGATCCAGAAGGTTCTTTTCAGCCAGACTTGGGAAGATTTTTTGATGGATCTGCAGAGTAGCATCCGCATCTTCAGCAGCGTATCGCAGTGCCTGATCCAACGGTACGTCCGCGAATGGAATCTGCTTTTTTCCTTTGCCGGCAACATCTTCAAATTTGATCATTTTGTGATGCAAATGACGATCCGCCAGATCATCCAGGTTATGGCGATGAAGGTTGGCATCCAAGAGATATGATTCCAGCATCGTGTCGCGCAGGTTTCCCTTGAAGGTAATCCCATAATTAGCCAGCACCATGATTTCGTATTTAATGTTTTGCGCAATAATATCGATTTCAGGATTTTCAAAAACAGGAGACAGAATCTCCAAAACCCTTTTCAGTTCCAATTGTTCGGTGAAATCATTATGCGCCACAGGAACATAAACAGCTCCGCCTTCCGGCCATGACAGGGCGAAACCAACTATTTCAGCATCAATAGGATGAAGAGACGTGGTTTCCAAATCAAGGGCAAGCTGTTTTCGTTGCAGGATCTCCTTACATATTTTTTGTAAGCGATCTTCTGTATTGACTAATTCATAGGAATCAAGATCCAGTCCCTTTTTTTGCCCGGGCTCTTCTATTTCTTCATTTTCAGAGAGATGCATTTTCAAAAACTCATCAGGTTTAAAATCCATCTCCGCATAAAAACGTTTTAACGCTTCAAGATCCGGCGACTTTCTTTCCAAATCGGAGAGCTTCAATCCCAAGTCCAAATCGCAATTGATAACCGTTAGTTTGAGGCTTAAGTCAACGTTTTCTTTTGAATTAACAAGATTTTCCTTCTGTTTGCCTTTCAGCTTATCAATATTGTTGTAAATTCCCTCAAGATTACCAAAGTTTTGGAACAGTTTCACGGCAGATTTAGGTCCGATTCCGGCGGCCCCGGGAATATTATCGGAAGTGTCTCCGATCAGGGCCAGATACTCAGCGATCATTTCAGGCGGGACTCCAAATTTCGATTTGACTCCATCCGGTGTAAACGTTCTATCGTTCATGGTATCCACCATATAAACGTCATCGGTGACTAACTGGGTCAAATCTTTGTCTCCCGAAATAATCGTCACCTTAGTCTCCGACGCCAGCTTTTTGGCCAAACTGCCGATAACATCGTCCGCCTCAAATCCCTCCATCTGAATAACAGGGAGATTTAACAATCTTGAAAACTCAAAAATTGCTTCAAACTGCACCTTCAGATCTTCCGGTGCCGAATCCCGATTCGATTTGTACTCCGGGTAGATTTCATTACGAAACGTGGGACCCGCCTTATCGAAAATCATTGCACAATGGGTAGGGTTTTCAATTTTAAGCAACTGAAGCAGCATGTTTTTAAATCCAAAAACAGCATTGGTGGGAAGTCCTTCCCGGTTTTTCAGATTTGCCCTAACACCATAAAAGGCTCGAAAAATATAAGAACTTCCATCAATCAACAGCAGTTGTTTTTTCATCTTCGATTGTCAGTAGGTTTAAACCAGGTTGGTGAGAAGCTCGCAACAGCCCTGTTCTTGCTTAAAAGCCAATTATTTCATCATGAACAGGAAATGTCTCTTTCACAAGCCATATTCGGCGAATTTATTAAACACCGTAAACAGATATCTAATGTATTTACAATTGCTCACTCACCAATGACAATGATGCATGACACGGAATCAGTCTTTGAAAATCCACTTTGAATCATACTCAACGATTCCGTTTTGGAGCAGATTTATGGGTGTCGCTTGCATCTGAAAGCAGTCGAGTTTTAAACTACGTTTTTTGATAGTGATGAGTGAAAGCGTGTCTTCGTCACATCTGCTATTCTTGTTCATGTTCTTATTCATATTCTTTATCCAATTTGCTTTTGCTGAAAAAATACAATGCAAACATATTTCGACCATGAAAAATTGACAGTTTATCAGTATTCAATTCAATTTGTTGCTTGGTTAAAGGATATCCATGATCTCATTCCAAAAAACCAAGCAGTATACAATCAGTTGGATCGTGCATCTACATCTATACCTTTAAACATTGCGGAAGGTAATGGTAAATACTCAGTAAAAGATCGTTGCAAGTATTTCGATATTGCCAAAGGTTCGGCTCTTGAATGCGCTGCAGCTTTAGATATTCTGGTTGCAAAAGGATTCGTTGATAAAGACAAGTTATACCATGGTAAACAAATCTTGAAAGATATTGTTTCAATGCTTTTTGGATTAATTAAATATCATGTTCCAGATAGATTTTCAGATGTTTCAGGTGTTTATGGTTTAGAAAATCAGATTGGAATTTTAGAACAAGAACAAGAACAAGAACAAGAACAAGAACAAGAACAAGAACAAGAACAAGAACAAGAACAAGAACAAGAACAAGAACAAGAACAAGAA
>JANQLH010000371.1 GCA_028280735.1 SAR324 cluster bacterium
CGGATCGCAGCAGTAGGAACGGGGTATTTTGCTCGTAATCATTACGAGGCCTGGAACCGTATCGAATCCGTACAGATTGATGCTTTATGTGACACAGACATCGAAAAAGCCAAACTATGTGCCAGGGATTTTGGTGTCCCCAAGGTTTACAACCAAGTTTCCCGGATGCTGGACGAGATTCAACCGGATATTCTTGATATCATCTCTCCATCTAAAACTCACCTGCAATATGTTGAAGAGGCTGCAAAAAGAGGGATTAACATCATTTGTCAAAAGCCCCTTTCACCCTCCTTTCCCGAAGCCAGAGAACTCATCGGCAAAGCTGAAGATTCGGGAATTTTATTGGTTATTCACGAAAACTTCCGCTTTATGCCCTGGTTTCGTAAATCCAAAGATTTCATTGAAAAAGGCCACCTGGGAGACATGCACAACATCCTCTTTCGTTTCAGACCCGGTGACGGACAGGGACCTGGCGCGTATCTGGACAGACAACCTTACTTTCAAAAGTTAAATCGCTTTCTAATTCATGAAACCGGCATTCATTTTATTGATACCTTTCGCTACCTGTGCGGAGAGGTAAAATCGGTATATGCCCACCTGCGTCATATTAATCCTGTAATCACAGGTGAGGACGCAGGATATGTGATTTTTGAATTTGAAAACGGTTCTTCCGGATTGTTTGACGGCAGCCGATTGAACGATCATGTTGCAGACTATTGCCGGTTGACCTTTGGTGAAATGTTTCTGGAAGGCTCACTGGGTGTCTTAAGACTGGATGGTTACGGAGGTTTATGGTGGAAACCACATGGGCAATCGGAAGCCGAACTGGCATACGACTGGAACAACAAAAATTTCAGCGGAGATTGCGTTCACAGGCTGTTGTCTCACGTCATGGACCACCTGGAAAACGGTGCCGACATCGAAAACGCAGGACGGGACTATCTTGCTAATTTATATGTTGAAGAAGCCATCTATCACTCCAACGACACCAAACAACAAGTCATGGTGAATGAATACATAGATTCAATCACAAATCGGAACAGCCTTGTCTAAGTCGATCAATCACCAAAAAACGCCCCCTTCAAAGCTCTCATTGATTTTATTGGTAAGTAAGGTTTAGTCCCCGTGAAAGCTTCATTCTGAAAGATTATGAAATATCCCGATAGGTAAGACAGATTCCTGCCACTCGTTCAGGGTGACTTTCAGTCGCATGCTCTATACCGATCTTTAGTTGGCTAATTCTTTAATTAGTGTCCAAGCGAAAACTAGTTTAAGCTTTGCCAATAAAAGCTTTAAGAGCAACTTGATGCTTCGAAGTTCAGTGCTTTCAGCGTTCAGCTCTCAGCCAGCTTTTGTTTGAGTTTTCAATGCTTTATGCTGAATGCTGAAAGCTGACGGCTGATAGCACCTTAAACTTCAAGTTGAATTCGGGTATTTAGCACACGGCTGGAAAAGAGTTTAGCGATTTTCTGTTAAGGCACTAATTAATCTTTCCAGCTTTCTTAAATCGGCACTGAATTGTCTAATGCCCTCGGCCAGTTTTTCTGTTGCCATAGTATCTTCGTTCATCATCCAGCGAAAGGTCTTTTCATCCAGACTGATCTTTTCCAGATCTGCCGGATAATCCGAATCCGGCTGTAATTTTTGAGGGAGATTTCCTGTATCCGATTGCAGTTCCTCAAGGAAATTGGGTCCGATAGTTAAACGATCACAACCGGCCAGCTCTTCAATTTCGCCAACGTTTCTAAAACTGGCTCCCATCACAACGGTCCGATACTGGAATTTCTTGTAATAATTATAGATCCATTTGACAGATTGCACCCCGGGATCTGTTTCGGCTGTATAGTCTTTTCCCCCCTTGCTTTTAAACCAGTCCAGAATTCGGCCTACAAAAGGAGAAATCAAAAACACACCGGCTTCAGCGCAGGCGATTGCCTGGGCCTTGCCAAACAGCAGGGTCAAGTTACAATTGATTCCCTCCTTTTCCAAAGCCTCGGCAGCCCTGATCCCTTCCCAGGTTGCTGCGATTTTTATGAGCACACGGTTTTTGGAAATGCCCTCGTTTTCATATAACTGAATAAGTTTTCTGGCTCGTTCAATGGTCTGTTCGGTGTCGAAGGAGAGCCGGGCATCCACCTCCGTTGAGATTCTGCCGGGAACAATATTCAGAATTTCCCTGCCAAAACTGACTGCCAGATAATCCAGGGTGTTGTCAATTTTCTCTTTATTGCAGCCACCCTGATCAGAAGCCCATGATAACGCTTTTATCACCAAATGACGATATTCTTCCATTTGAGAAGCTTTGTAGATCAAAGAGGGATTGGTAGTGGCGTCTTCCGGTGTGTATTTCCGAATAGAATTGATATCACCTGTATCAGCGACAACCACGGTCATGTTTTTAAGTTGTGTCAGCTTGTCCGGCATCTTACCGCTCCTGCTTATGTAATATACTGCTTAGCGCCTGAAAAAGTCGGTATGGGGTCCAGGCCGGTTATTCATCAGTGGGCATGATTAAACATCCTTCACTCTTGGGATCAAAAAAGATGTTACGGGTTTCATCCACCCTGTTTTGAAAGCAGATGTTAACAGCCCCTTCACTACCCCCTTGGAACCAGTGATTTGTATTAGGAGTTACGGTGTATTGTTGACCTTGTTCAAGTTTGGTTTCATACCTGGCAGTGTAGTATTTTTCCTTGCCCGCGGGAATAAGAATGGGTTCATGCCCCTGGTTGTCTTTGGAAGAATATACCTTGGTTTGACCGAATATGACCCGGATAGTTTCCTCTTTTCCAATTTCTTCCTCATAGGGAGGATGAACATGCTGAGGCAAACTTTGATTCGGCAACAGCATTAAGATGGTGATTCTCAAACGTTTCGTTCTCAGAATATCGATAAAAGCAAATCCTTCTTTGCGAATATCTCCCAGTCCAAGATCATTCACCTCCAGTAATTCCAACTCCTTTGCAGCTATGGGGAAACCTGACTTGATCAGTAATTCTTTGTACTCAGACTTCACGTCTTTTTCTAATTCAGGATTCATTGTTACCTTTAAAAATAATTTGTAAATTTTCGGGTTTGGTCGAACTTCATTCAGTCTGCCACTATGGGCTTTAATTCCGGTTTTCAATGCGTGAACGGTTACCTGCTGTCTGATAACAATTTGTGGAAAAAACACTCCGGAGAACGTTCGTCCTTTTTAAGGATCAATCTTGCCTAATGAACTATGATTTATCAAAACAGAAAGCGGGGCAGACCCAGGTATTTCCATGCTCTATTCCATCAATCGATCAACAGCGTCCGCCATGGCGGATAATAACAAACAGCAAGAGGCTGCCCCCGCATCTATCACCCCTCGTGAACGTTCACCCAAACGGCTTGATCGACCTTTTTTGGCAACCATATCCTCTGTGGAGTTTCTTCCTGTTTCAGCTGCCATTTTCATGGCAGCCAGGGCATCCTGAAGCGAAGCTCCGTTTTCCAGAGAATGTCGGTAAGCTTCTTCTGCAGGAACCAGGCAGTCCATCAAGGTTTTGTCCCCCGGCTTGGCATCACTGATCTTCTGCAAATCGGCCAATGCCAGGGACAGCATTTGCCCGATAACATTTCCGTCTATTGTGACTTTTCCATTACAGGCTTTGGCCATAGCTTTAAACAACATGCCATATAACGGTCCCATCGATCCGCCGATTTTCATCATCAATATGGAAGACAAGGTTTTAAGTCCGTGGCCCAGGTCTCCCGGGGAAGATGCCAATTGCTCGGCACACATGGTGAATCCTTTGTTCATATTGATGCCGTGGTCTCCATCTCCAATGGCGCCATCAATATCACTCAGGTATTGTTTGTTTTCTTGAATCACCTTGATCATATCTTCAACGATGCGGATTCCTTCCTGACTCGAAAACGATTCTTTCATAAGGTTTCCCTCTCAAAACTGTGTCAATCCCCATGATTCAGCCGGATAATCGATACATGACTTAAGCTCATCATCCATTTTCATAATAGTTAGGGTCACACCGGCCATTTCCAAAGAAGTAAAATAATCTCCTACATAAGGTCTGTACACCTTGATACCGGCAGCATCCAGCAATGATTTCACTTCATTGTAAAGAATGAATTGTTCCATTGGAGGGGTGGCCCCTAATCCTGAAATCAGTACGGTCACATCATCGCCTGATTGAAAAGGGAGATCCGGTAAGATTATGTCTGCCATCCGTTTGGCTATCTGTTTGGAGGTTTCAAGCGGAACCACTTCCAAGCCTGGTTCACCGTGATGGCCGATTCCTACTTCCATCATGCCTTCTTCGATAGTGAAGTTGGGATGACCTACCTCAGGTATTGTACACGGGCTTAACCCGATCCCCATACTTCGAGTGTTATCGATAGCTTTTTGAGATACCGCAATAACCTCTTCCAATGAGCTGCCCATGGAAGCTTTAGCACCACCCACCTTCCACATAAAGACTTCACCTGCCACACCCCTTCTGTTATCGAGTTGATCTTTGGGAGCGGAGGGAACATCGTCATTGGCAACTACCGTTTTTACTTCCACGCCTTCATCGGAAATCATTTCGATCGCCATTTTAACATTCATATTGTCTCCGGCATAATTCCCGTATAAACAGGCCACTCCTTTTCCTGCATCAGCAGCTTTGAAAGCGTCAAAAAACATTTGTGCCGGTGGTGAGGAAAAAATCTCACCCACCGCCACGGCATCCACCAGGTTTCTTCCGATATATCCTGCAAATGCCGGCTTATGTCCGGAGCCGCCGCCAGTAACAATACCCACTTTATTGGCCACGGGAGCCCCCTTGAATTTTAGCACCCTGGGATTTTCTGTTTTGGCTACAATGTGCGGTAATGCGTTTACATAACCTTCAACCATTTCATCCACTACATCTTGAGGATTATTGATAATTTTCTGCATCTGCCCTCCCTGTATTTCAAAAATTGATCATCTGTATTGAGATATGAAGTCGGCACCTCAATGAGCCTCAAAAGACTCTTTTTCCAATGCCCTCATTTGTTCCACCTTTGGTGTTGATCCGCCCTGTTGAAACTCAGAACGTAACCAGGCATCAACAATCACTTTAGCAAGCTCCGGCCCGATAACACGTGATCCCATGGTTATCACCTGGGCATCGTTGCTCTTTTGCAGTCGTTCAGCTGAAAACACGTCATGGCAAAGCCCGGCAAAAACGCCTTTTACCTTATTGGCAATCATGGACATGCCCAACCCGGTCCCACAGATTAAAATGCCACGATCATAAGAGCCCGATTGAATCTGTTTCGCCAGATTAAATCCGATTTCAGGGTAAAGAGCGCCCTTATCCCCGGCAAAATCCAAATCCTCAATATCGTATCCCCGGCCTTTTAAATGAGTAAAAATGACTCTCTTTAAATCGATCGCTGCATCATCCGCATCAATTGCTATCTTCATCTTTTGATTACTCATAGCGAAAAAATCTCCTTTTCAATAAACTTCCATACCTTCATATAATCCCCACCCGAGATGAGTGATTGAAATGCCTTTTGATCGAGTTCACTCAACAATTTCCAGATTTTGTTGGTCAGCCGGGTATTCATCTCAAAGGTTTCTTTAATATCCCAGCGGGTAGGTGAGGTATCGGAAGTGATGAAGTCGGTATAGTTGTTTTTCTGCAGGTAAAACAGGAACTCCACATAAGCCAGGAAGTTCCTTGTGCAAACCGGGTAGTCCCAATCCCATTTGCCATCGTTATCATTGATATGAATATAAAGCTGGTAATCGCTTTCTGCGACCATGGCAGCAGCTTCTGCCGGGTTTTCCTGGCCGTACATGGAATGGCCGAAATCCAGGGTAACCCCCATGCTTTTGTTTCCGATGTCATTCAATAGACACAAAGTTTTAGCCGCTGTATCAACAAAACAATGACCCCGGGTTTCGCTGGGTTTGTATTCCACAAAAAGAGGAATCTCCTCCTTATATGATCCAGCCTCTTCAAATGCCTCCACAATGAACTTCCACATCTGTGCATAATCGCACTGAAAATTAAACTCGTACCCATCACCCAAGGGACAACAGGTAACTTTATTCGCATTCACAGCCTGGGCAAAATCTTTGGCGTTTTTGATAAACTGGATAGCCTTTTTACGAATTGCAGGATTTGTCGAGGTGATTCCGCCGTTTCTGAACTCAGGCTCAGCCTTCACGTTAACATTAATGGCCGCCACCTCAAGATTGTTCTCTTGCAACAATCCGACAAGCTCACCGGCATCACTGGCTTCGTATGGAAATACCACCTCTACCCCGGACATACCATCCATTTTAGCCACCAACTGCAAACGTTCCGCTAAGCTTAAGCTCTGGTTGTACTCGTGAAAGCGATCTTTGGTTTTGCTGACAAACCCGGTAATCAAGGCACATTTCACTGGATAGTCCATAAATACACTCCATACCTTGGTTAACGCTGAACGTTAAACCTGTTACTCGATTCCTTGCCAAGCTGCCTGAAAGAGATGTCCCGCCACCTATTCATCCAATGATCCGGCCTACACTCACCGCATGATGATGGTAACCCGGTTTTTCGATCCGGTAACGACCTTGCCATACTGCTTTGATGCCACACCCCAATGTTTCATCAATGCTGCCACCCGCCTAAAACGGCTTGATCATAGCCGGCGAATATCATCAAAACTCCCTGCTGACAGGCATTTGTCAAAGAAAATAAAAAAATACTTGACTCTAATAAATTTATTAATGTATACATTGCACCATGCAAGAAAAAACGTCAATAGATATTTTTTAAACCAATAAGCACCACCAATAAAGGGTTGCGTGGGATTTTCACGGAGTCATTATTTTTCAAATTAACCGGGAAACCACGGCATCCAGGTTTCGGTTCATCCAGCGTAAGGTGCAAACTAACTATTACCCCTACGGACTGGCGTTTGAATCGTTTTTTGTCTTCTCCTTTCAAGATTCAAACATTCAGCTTGACTATGTGCAGGATCGAAACCTGGAGCCGGTCGCTTTTGATTAGGAACCACGCTTTCCCTGGCCGGGTTGAAACGGATATAAGGTCAACATCTGTCATCCGGCGACTTGGTCGGGATTAACCCGCAGGAAGAATCCGGTCCTGGCCGGATTTCCTGCATTAACGATCCACAAGGGAAGTATGTCTGTATCTCTTGTTAAGGTTCATTGGATCGACAGATCGGAATCGCATTTCTGCGTTCCGGAAGCAGATAACGAAGGAAACTGAAAAGTTGTTTTAATGTAAGGTCAACGTTTGTTTTCCATGCCCCCTGGGCGTTCAAAGATGTCGATTTATATGATGCTGTTATCATTTTAGGAGTAATCCCCGGATTGAATATTTGAGGTGAAATCCAAGGATAATCAAAGCCTTATTGAATGAAGATCAATATAAACGAAGACATCATAACTTTTTTTCGGTAGGAGAGAGGAATGAAAAGAATTTTAATCGTATTATTGGCAGGATTTTTCGCATTCTTAACATTTGATAACGCCTTAGCGAAAAAGTACCCTCGCAGAAATATCACAAATGCCGTTGTGTGGGGTGCCGGAGGTGGAACTGACACATGTAATCGTATGATCAGTGCTGAAATGGCAAAGATCTTGGGTGTTAACATTAACGTGATTAACAAAACGGGTGGAGTCGCAGGGTCCGTTGGTATGAGTTACGGTTTCACCCAAAGACGTGACGGTTACACACTGACAGGCCTTTCTGAAAGCAACGTGACTGCCGGTGTTCAAGGTGGTTGGAACCAAAGAATGTCTGTTTGGGATTTCTTCATTGTAGGTGGATCACCGGACTTGGTTTCCGTGACTCCGAGTACCCCTTACAAATCGTTAAAAGAGCTTGTGGACGCGGCCAAAAAGAATCCCGGATCTATCAAGGCCGGTGCCAGTGGTGCGGGATCTATTCATCATCTAAACCTTCTGGCTCTGGAAAAGGGATCGGGAGCGAAATTTAACTTCATTCCTTATAAAGGATCTGCTCCTTCACAAACTGCTGCTATGACGGGTGAGGTCAA
>JANQLH010000377.1 GCA_028280735.1 SAR324 cluster bacterium
TTTCGGCACCATCAACCTCGATCCTGTCTATCAGTACACCCAAGTGGTCATAAGCTTTCAGGAGGATATCCGCCAATTCTTCATTAAAGACCAATACCCCCGTCCGAACCTTCTCCATGACACTTTCCACCCAATGCAGGAACTGCTCGATATTGACGATACCAACCATGCCGGATGAACCTTTTAGGGTGTGAATAGCTCTAAACAAGGCGTTTATGGCTTCTTCATCTATTGCCGATTCCAGTTTTAGCAGCTGAGCTTCAATTTCTCTCATTAAATCCTCACTCTCAGTGAGAAAGGTCTGCAACACTTGCTCAACAATCATTGGTTTTCCTCGATTAAATAGGTCTGTTTGAGTTAATTAGTGTCTGAACGAAAACTAGTTTAAACCATACCAATTAAAGTTTTATGGGCAGCTTGACGCTCTGAGCTTCAGTGCTGTCGGCATTCAGTTCTCAGTCGGTTTTTGGGCGAATGTTCAATATTTTATGGTGACGGCTGATAACACCTTCATCCTCAAGCTGAGTTCCGGTATCCAGCACAAAGCTGGATAAGGGTTTAGCGAGTTTTCCTGCGGACACTAGTTATGTGATTGAAACCAGTCATTGAGCCGGTATATTTCCATCAGCCTCATGACAGGCGAGCTTAAACCATCAATGTGAAATGACATGCCTTTATCACGTGTTTCCTTTTTTAAAAGAATTAACAGCTGAAAACCGGAGGCATCAATCTCTTCGATTTGTGAAAGATCAAGCTTGACGCCCCGGTATTGATCCAGTTCAGAAAACATTTCCTGTTTGTAAGATACAGCATCATAAATCTTGATATCCCCAGTCAGCGACATGTGGCAGATATCTCCTTCCGAATATTTGTTAATTGCCATGGCTCTCCAATAGTAACTTGATTATTTGATGCTCATTTTACCCGCTTGCCGGTGAATCTTCCTAAAACCGGCAAAGTAAATTTAGCTAACATATTAGCAGCATTGAATATTGAAGTAAAGGTGTATGAATTTGGATGGAATTTGTGATCAAGGCCGTTTGATTTTCCGGCTGTCAAAACATATCCAAATGGGCCTAAAAAAAAGTTCTCTTCTTAGCAAGAAATGGGTTATATTTAATAATAGAGCTGTAATTTTTTGCAAAACAACCGGCAGGATAACAAAACCGGATCAAGGCTTCGAACGGATACACCCGGCGATATCCCATGCTAAAAGGACAGAAATACCATGTCGGGAAGCCGGTTTTGACTGGATATCGATGGATCTCTAATTGTCTCACGGACATCATGATCAACAGGCTTTGATAATTTTCGGGCTGATCCATACTATTGTTCGCACAAATTACCAGAACAAACATTCTACCTTTCTGATATTGAAGGATATTACCATGAAAGGTTAAACAAGCGGACCTTCGTTTCGCTCCATAACCAAACACGTATTTTGTAATGGCACTATAGGTGCTCCGACAAAGCCAACCGTTATTTGAAGAAACTTGATGAAGCAAGAAAGATTCGGTCTGTTTTCCACTTTCAGAAAACGGAGTATCTCCCGAAAACTGATCTTTTATATTATACTGTTCAGCTCTGTGGTTACCTTGCTGGCAACTTCTTTAAGGGTTTACCTGGAATACCGGCGCGATATTGAAGTAATTGAAAGTACCCTGTCTGATATAAAAAACAGTTATTTACCAAGCATTATTAACAATCTCTGGATGATGGACGATAATTCCCTTCAGGCGCAGCTAGAGGGTATTATGAAACTTCCCGATATAAAATATCTGCAACTTGAAACCGAAGGAGAACAAATCATTGCCGTGGGTACCAAACAGCTAGACAACACCATCCAAAGATCTTTCACGTTGACATATTCTGAAAGAAACGGAGAGCTGGACCTGGGTACCTTGACTGTTTATGCCGATTTAAACGGTGTCTATCGAAATGTTCTGAACCGGGCCATGATTATTCTGGCCACCCAGGCAATGATTATTTCGTTGCTTTCCGCCTTTATAATTGCCGTGTTTTATCTATTGATCGGAAGACATTTGCAAACCATGTCGGAATACACCCGCACCCTTGCTTTTAACGCGTTGGATAACCCCCTGGTCCTCCATAGAGATTCCAAAAACGTCAACCTGGATGAACTAAAACAATTGGAACTCTCAATCAACGAAATGAGGGAAAACCTGGCCAGTGATGTCTTAAAACGTGAGTCGATTGAACGTCAACTCAGGGAAAGTGAAAACAAGCACCGAACCTTGCTGGATAATATCCCCCAAAAAATCTTCTACAAGAACTCCCAATCAATCTACATCACCTGCAATAACAACTTTGCCGCTGATGTTAACACCACCAGGGAGGCCATCACGGGTAAAACCGACTACGATTTTTTTCCCAGGGAATTGGCGGAACAATATCGACGCGATGACCAGGCTGTGATGAGGGAAAGAACAACCAGGGAATTAGAAGAACGTTACCTCTCGGGTGGTCAGGAATATATTGTTCAGACCGTCAAAACCCCGATTTTTGATTCCGAAGGCAACAACATAGGATTATTGGGGATCTTCTGGGACATTACCGAAAAGAAAAAAAACGAACTGGAGTTACAAAAAGCCAAGGATGAACTGGAGTTACGAGTAGCGGAACGAACAGCTCGATTACAGGAAATTAACCACAGGCTTGAAGAAGAGATAGCCATCCATAAACAGACCGAAGAAAAACTCATCTTTGCCAAACAGGATGCGGAAAGAGCCAACAGGGCAAAAAGCGAGTTCCTCTCCAACATTTCACATGAACTCCGAACCCCCATGCACCATATTTTGAATTACTCCCGTTTTGGACTGGAGAAAAATGAACAGGTTCCCATGGAGAAACTGATTCATTATTTCTCGCAAATTCGAAAAACGGGAAACCGTCTGATGATTTTGTTGAACGATTTACTTGATCTGTCCAAACTGGAATCGGGTCGGGCGGAATATAAAATCAGGCACCACAATGTTCTCAAAATCCTGGAAGATGCCATAGCTGAAATTGGTTTTCTGGCCAGGGAAAAGGATGTAAATTTGATAACCAACACCGAACAATCTCAGCTTTTTGTGCACTGCGATGCCTATAAAGTGGGACAGGTTTTCAGAAATCTGCTTTCAAATGCCATCAAGTTTTCACCAATCGGACAAGACGTCACCGTTTCTCTAAGTCGGAGAGAAACGGTGACCTCCGAGGAAAAAACCAGGTATCTTAGAATATCGGTTTCCGACCAAGGAATCGGCATCCCCGAAGATGAGTTCGAATCGATTTTCGACAAGTTTACACAAAGCAGCAAGACTAAAACTGGCGCCGGTGGTTCCGGACTAGGGTTGGCTATCTGCAAGGAAATCGTCGAAGGTCACAAGGGGCGAATTTGGGTAGTCAATAACTCTTCACGGGGTGCCACCTTCTATTTCACCCTGCCCATCGATAACGGGCCGATATTACCTGCGAGATTGGATTAATACCTGCCGTTTACTTGGAGAGCTCCTTGTCGAGAATCGTTTCAACTTTTTTTGTTTTTGCCGTGATCCTGCCGCTGCTGTTTTTGCGCGAATCGAATTTCATGTTGCAAAGCACTCGATCACAATCCTCATTCATTTTCTCATAGCATTGCTTCACCACATCCATTACCTGGTCAAATTCTCCTTCCAGGATGGTTGCCATGGGTGTGAATTGATATGTCAATCCGGATTTATCTATAATATCAAGCGATTTGGCAACATACTCACTCAAGCTTTCTCCCTTATCCAAAGGAAACATCGAGAATTCCAATAATACAGACATCTATCCTCCATATTCATATGATCAGACACGTGCTCGTGCTTTAAAAAAGAACGGGTCGTGAGACACGATTCAACAACCGTTTTTTGTATTACAATGAAAATTACCTGTATCTGTTTCTTATTTTTACCTCTTTGACCGGCAATTACCATTTTCAATTTGTTCTTTTTTATAACTATTTGTATCTATTATTTTTTTTACGGCTTTTGATTTCATCAATCCCGAAAAAGCCTTTGAACGTTGCTGTTTTATTCCGCTTTTGCGGCGCTGAAGAATTGTCGATCCGTTGGAAGAATTAAAACGACTGCAAACAATTGAAGGTTTGTGGTAATCCACCATAGCCCCTGTGCGATTTTCTCGGCGGAAAAAAACCGGATGCTCCACAATTTTAAGAGATGTAAAACCCTTCAAATTTGAGTTAAAGATGATATATAATCAACGAAAGATTTTTATTGGAATGTTTTATTTTTTGATTTTTGCATGACAATGGTTCATAATATCATGAAAATACCTTAATCCAAAATAATCGCATTGCCGTCAAGGAGAGTTCATCATGATTACCAACGTTCATATCAGAACAAAACTAATCGCAACCTTTTTAGCAATGGCTCTGATTATCATTTTAACAGGAGTCTTCGGAGTATATTTCACCTCTCAAACCGGTAGCCAGGGAGCTACAATCGGAAAAGAGCTCTATCCTGTTGCGCATGCCGCAATGGAATTACAGGTAAATACCGTTAATGCCCACCTTGCCCTGGAAAAGCTATTGGATGGCAGCTCGACAGCAAATAGCGAAAACATCTGGTTGCTATTGGACAAATCCCTTGAGTATTGTGACGCCATTATTTTCGGCAGGACGGTTGATGGCTATAAGATACCGCCAACAAAGGATATGCGTATCAAAGAACATGTCGAAACAGCCAAATCCAGCATCATCACTTTAAAAAACAGCCTTCAGTTAAGGTACAAGGAGATACAGGTATCACTGGCAGCCGCCACGGAATCGGAAAATCAATACAATTCCCAGCTTGCCGCTACCCAAAAAACCTTGGATCGCGTCCGTGAAGATTATGGAAAAACCAGAAGGCTCACTCTTGCAAACATCTCGGCAGAAATTAAGTTTCTACTTTCGGAAAGTCGGTATTTATTGGAGAAATCCCTGGCCGATACCAAAATGAACAATATGGACCTGGTCGCAAGCAAGCTTAATACAGCCAGACAAGCAGCCGGACAGATTGAAAAGATGGTTGGGATTAATAATTTCCTGCAAAATGATATGGACAGGCTTGAAACAGAGTCCAAAAAACGCTTTGAACTGGCTCGTTTGAACCAGGCTGGTTACCAGGAAACCCGGCGGATATTCAACCAGGAATTCAACAACTTTATTCATCATGCCAAAAAAACGGAAGTATTGACTATTCAGGATGTTCAAAGCAACCAGGACGGCTTGTTACAGCAGATTTTCAATTCCAAGGTTATCCTGGCAGTTATCACCCTGGCGGGTATTGTAATGGGATTGATTCTTTCCATTGTCTTAAGCCTTTATCTGGTTAAACAGATTGCTAATTTGAAGCAATCAGCTAACAGCCTTGCCGCCGGAGATCTGGAAGTTAATTTACAATCACCTTACCAGGACGAAATTGCCGAATTAAACAGCTCTTTTCAGAAGATGGTGAACGCTCTTCAGGCCAAAACTAAACTGGCCGAGAAGATCGGACACGGTGTCTTGACAGACGACGCCGAACTCTCCTCGGATAATGATATCCTGGGAAAAAGCCTGCAGACGATGATTGAATCCTTGAGAAAAAAAACAGAGATCGCCCAGGAGATTGCCCAAGGAAACCTGGACATCGAAATCAAACTGACTTCCGATGGGGACGCTCTCGGGACATCGTTTCAGCAAATGATTCAAACACTTAACGACGTCCTGCTGCGGGTTGCATCCATCGCCACAGAATTGAAAGACGGATCGACCCAGATTTCCACATCCAGCCAGGGACTTTCACAGGCTGTTAATGAACAGGCCGCATCACTGGAGCAGATCAGCAGTTCCATGGAACAATTGGACAGCCAGACACGATCCAACGCTGAAAATGCCAAGGCAGCCAATCTGAAAGCCGTGGAATCCAAAACCAGGGCTGAAAAAGGATTCGACCAGATGCAGGAAATGGTTCAAGCCATGAACGAAATCAACACGACGGCTGATCAGATCTCAAACATTATCAAAACAATAGATGAGATCGCATTTCAAACCAACGTCCTGGCCATAAATGCGGCCGTTGAAGCAGCCAGGGCCGGGGAACATGGAAAGGGATTCGCTGTTGTGGCGGAGGAGGTAAGGAATCTGGCTCAACGCAGTGCCCAGGCTTCCAAGGAAACCACAACCATGATCAACAATTCCATCAAAAAGATCGAATCCGGCGTAAGTATTGCCCAAGGGACGGCACACTCACTGGATGCAATAATGAAAGACGCCGGTGACGTGACGGAACTGGTCGAGAAAATTGTCGGTTCCAGCAATGAACAGGCTCTTGGTGTATCGCAGGTTAACCAGGGCATCACCCAACTTAACTCGGTAGTTCAATCAAACGCAGCCGTGGCGGATCAAACAGCAGAAAGCAGTGAACGGCTGGATTCATTTGCCGATCTTCTAAAACAACTTGTTTCCAGGTTTCACTTGAAAGGACAAGCCTATCATTCCGAATCCGATCAAAAACTTGAGTTTAGTACTGGTACAAAACAACTGACCTCAGGTACATTAGATACCTTTGAAGCACAGAATGAACTGGAACCTGAAGAACCGCAGGCACAACAAGTCGAGCTGGACGAAAACATCATCCTGTTTGAAGATGAAGATCTGGGCAGGTTTTAGTCACTTTGTCATCTCTTGAACCATAACAGCAATTTGTTGTTTTCTGCAGCTTTACCATTCATGTTCAAAAAAGAAATTTATCGGCAACGGCGCGACAGACTCAAAAACCTTATCAAATCAGGTCTGGTTGTCCTTCCCGCCAACTCGGCTGCCCCGTTTACCAGTAAGGACGAGTGTTATCCCTTCAGGCAGGACAGCACTTTTTTATACTTCACCGGAATCGATCTACCGGACTGTTTCGTATTGTTAGACATAGATAACGATAAGGAATGGATCTGTGGTGACGATAACCCGGCTGAAGCCGCTTTTTGGACCGGAAAAACGCCCTCCGTATCCGATTATGCCCAAAAATCCGCTATCGACAATCACGGAAAGCTCAATACCGTAAACGAAGTGATTGAAAAAGCCGTACAAAGCGGACAATCGATTCATTTCCTGCCGCCCTACCAGGAAAGTGTATACAGCAAACTCCGGGAACTGCTCGGATACAGTCGGACACAATTGCAGGCATCTGTTTCAACGGCGCTTATCAAGGCTGTAGTAAAACTCAGATCCGTTAAGGATGAGCTGGAGATCAAGGAGATTGAAGCCGCCGTCAACATCGCCCACAAGATGCACAGCACAGCCATGATCATGGCAATGCCGGGTGCTCATGAACAGGATATTAAAGGCGTGATTGAAGGTATCGCGGTATCCAAAGGTGGTGCCCTTTCTTTTCAACCAATCGTAACCATTCGGGGTGATATTCTCCATAATCCGAGGTATACAAACACTTTGGAAAGTGACAGCCTGTTGATAGTTGATGCCGGTGCGGAAACCGCCATGCATTATGCCAGCGATATCACTCGTACCATCCCCGTGGGAAGGTCATTCACCAGAATGCAAAGGGCATTGTACCAGGTCGCTCTAAAAGCGAATGAAGATGCCATTGCCGCTGTCAAACCGGGTATTCCTTTTCTCGAAGTGCACCGAATTGCGTCAGCGACAATTGCCCGGGGATTGAAAGACCTGGGACTGATGAAAGGTGATCCGGAAGAAGCAGTCGCCCGGGGTGCCCATGCATTGTTTTTTCCGCATGGTCTGGGTCACATGTTGGGATTGGACACCCATGATATGGACTCATTGGGAGAAGATAACGTAGGTTATTCTTCAGAGTTCACCAGAAGCGATCAATTTGGTCTCAAAAGCCTGAGGCTGGCAAAACCACTGGAAACCGGAAACGTAATTACGATAGAACCCGGCATATACTTCATCGACCCGCTGATTGACGCCTGGAAACGGGAAAACAAGTTCGCGGATTTTATTAACTACAACCAGGTCGAATTATACCGGGGAACGGGAGGTATTCGTATCGAGGACGACGTCCTGGTTACCGAAACCGGGGTCAGGGTTCTTGGTGATCCCATACCAAAAAGTGTTAAAGAACTGGAAGATTTTTGATGATCAAACGCCGACTGAAATCCCTGTTAAAACCTTTGCTCGTCATCTTTGTTGGATGGATGTTCTGGCTGTTTATAACGGCGGAACCGGCACCCGACCATGCCTTCTATGCGGATAAATCCTTCTCCAGCATCGGCCACCGTGGGGGAGGAGGAACGTTACCGGAGAACACCCTTCAAGCATTTGTCAATTCAGACAAACTAGGGGTCGATATCCTGGAAATGGATATTCGCATCAGCAAGGATCACCACATTATTCTATTTCACGATCGCACCCTTTCCAGAACAACCGATTGCGATGGTCTTGTTTCGGACTATACCCTCAACCAACTTAGAGAATGCAGGATGCGCACTGTCTCGGCCACGATCGAGTCTCATCCCGGCGAGCAAGCACCCGGGATTTCCGCCGAAATTCCCACTCTTGAAGAGGTTTTTGAGCGTTTTCCCGAAAAAAGGATGATCATCGAAATCAAAGGCGGCGAGTCCCACCTGATCACAGGTTTTTGCACAATGTTGCAGCAGCACAAAAAAGAACTGCAGGTCTTGGTAGGTGCTTTTCGCCAGTCAACGCTGGACCAGTTTCGCCAGGTCTGCCCCAAGGTCGCCACAGCCGCAACTTCCAGGGAGGGATTCCAATTCTACCTGTTATCGAAACTGAGACTGACCGGTCTGCTTTCTCCCGCCTACACATCTCTAATCATGCCCTGGCGCTTTACCTCCGAAGAAAAAAACAAGTTCTTTTTTATGGATATCATCACCCCCTCGTTTATCCGGCAAGCCCGCATTAAAAATCTTGCTGTTTATGTTTTCACCGTAAATGATCCCGATGAGATGAAAACACTGATCGATTTGGGTGTGGACGGTATTATGACAGCCTCTCCCGACGTGTTACTGAAAGTTGCACGATAATTTCACATTGCCCCGCCAATTGTAAGTTGAGAGTAAACTTCCGGATCACTCGTTTCATTTTTCCGGTGATCGGTATTTGACAACAGATTGAGGATAAGTTAATTGCCTTCCTTCCTCGGAAATTTCTGTACCAAGCCAAGAAATTCAAGATTTCACAAGACATCCAAAAAGGATCAACCAAAAACCCTTGGCATCCTAAGGCCCGCAATAGTGGAAACCTATAAGATTCGATCAGTTTTTTTAACTGTGAATACCCAAAAAAAATACATGATCGATTAAGTCCTTGCCGCTTGTTGAGCTACACCGATTGCATACAAAAAAGCCCGGTAAATCACCACTGACATTCAATTCACATTGAGCCGGACTTACCCTTTGAATCGAATTAAATCGATCAAAGCAGATCAAGGGGGGAAAAAAGCTATGGATGACAATCAAATTTTTGCGCCAAAACTTGTTTTAACATCCATGAAAATAGACAGAAAAACAGCCGGAAAAGCGAGCTTTATTATTTTTGTTATTTTGGCTAAACATCCTTTAATCGCACTTGTACGCAATTTACCAATAAAATAATGTCGCAGCAGATAAAAAAAACCGGGGGGTGTCGCGTTGACAGCGGTTTTGATGTTTCGTAGTGTGTTTAGTATTCAGTTCCTAGTTCGTTGTCATTCATTTTTAGATGATACACAAAGTAGGTTTTTTCGTTCTCTCAAATCAATTTTCAACGGAGCTAAAAATGAAAAAATTTTTTACATTTTCTTCCATTATCTTGATATCGCTTTTTCTTATGGCTTGTGCCCAGCAGACTAAAAAACCGGAAGACACTGTTTACTTGGACGAGCTTGAAAAGGAAAAACAGCTCGAACAGGATCAGCAAAGTTCTAACTATAAAATCGAAGGCGACTATGCAAAAAAGAAGAAAATCATCAAACAGATAGAGGCTGAAGATAGAATTGAACAGAAAAAGCTGGCAGAAAAACAGGAAGCTATCGAAGCCAAAACAGCTGAGCTGGAAAAAGAAATTGAAGAAACCATCGGGGGAAGGACTTCAGAAATTGCCAAAACGGACGATAGAATCCAGGAACTTCTTAGCATGAACCTCACACCGGAAGAACTCTCAAAAAGACTATCCGAAGAAACCAACCTGAGCAAAAAAGAAATTGAAGAGCTTGTCGGATCATATAAACTGCAGAAAATGATTGCCACATCCCAATCCCAGGAAGAACTGGAAAAAACTCTCAAGCAGGAGACCGAACTAAAAGAGGATGAAATTAAAAAGATTGTAGAGATCAGACAGCAAGTCGTGGACAACGAAAAAGAACTTCGCAAAGAAACCCTAAAGAAGATTCACGATCGATTGGTGAGAAATCGAGAATTAAACCTGGAAACAGTTTTCTGCTCCAGAGCTACAAAGATGGATCAGATTGTGTTAAGTCCGGTGTATTACCCCTTTGATGTCCACATTGTCGGACAGGATTCCTCCAATCAACTGCTGAATGATTTCGAACTGATTGCGGAAGAGTTAAAAAATTACCCCAACATGGTCCTGCAACTGGAAGGAAACTGTGACTACAAAGGTTCCAACAAATATAACAAGGCACTGGGTGACAGACGCTGGAGCGGTGTTTTACCATTGCTGACGTCATTAGGCTATTCAAGTAACAGGGTAAGAGGAATCAGCAAAGGTGAAGAATGCCCAACTCCAAAGTCAGGCAATGATGAAGACTGGAGAGCTGAAAACAGAAGGACGGATTTTGTTTGGGTATTAAAATAGGATTTGGTTATAGCATTCGATATTTTATTCAACAATTCAAAACAAGCTAATCGCATACCAAGGGCCGGAACACAGTTTCGGCCCTTTTTTATCATCTACATTTCATGGGTTTTAACGCATTCCTAGATACCTTGTATCTATCAGGACCCATCGCCGGG
>JANQLH010000112.1 GCA_028280735.1 SAR324 cluster bacterium
ATAAGATGGCAAAAAAGAAACGTAAGCATTTTACAAGAGAGCGCATCCCAACACGTCCTTGCCCGATCACTCATGCTGGAGTCGAAGAAGTTAACTACAAGGACATTGAATTGTTGAGGATGTTTATTACGGAAAAAGGAAAAATAATCCCCAAACGTATTTCAGGTCTGAGTGCAAGGGCACAGAAAAAGCTGACAAGGGCGATTAAGCAGGCTCGAAACGCCGCTTTGCTGTCCTTTTCGGATGGATATGTGGCTCAGGACGAAGTCCAGGAATAATTTTCAACTTAAAATCGAATCAAGGGTAAAAAATGAAAGTAATACTTAAAGAAGACGTTTTTAAGCTTGGATCTTTAGGGGACGAAGTCGAAGTAAAACCAGGATATGCCAGAAACTATCTGATTCCCCAGGGAAAGGCATTGCCTTTTACCAGGTCAAACGTCAACCAGATCAACCACATCAAGAATCTCCTGTCCAAGCAGCGAGCCGACGCCATAGCAAAAGCTCAGGCCATGGCGGATAAATTGGGTAACACGGAAATTGTCTTTACCATGAAAGCCGGTGAAAACGGCAAGCTTTTTGGTTCCGTTACTCCCAAGCATATTTTTGATGCGTTGCAGGATCAGAACATCGATTTGGATCGCAAGAAACTTGCGATTTCAGTTCCCATCAAAACCTTGGGAAACCATATTATTCCGATCAAACTGCATACCGAGGTGAAGGCTAACCTGGAAATTAAGGTTGTTGCTGATGAGATTGTTCCTTCAGAACCTAAAGAAGGCGTTGAAGAAGTCGAAGGTGCTGAAAGTGAACAAGCGGCTACAGAAGAAGTAAAAGCCGAAGAGACAACCGAATCCAAGGATGAAAAACCTACAGAAGCGGCAGCTCCTGAGGAAGCTTAATCATTACACCGAACCGATCGTCCCGATCGGTTCCCCCTGCCCATCAGATTCCCACTGTAAAGTTCAAATCATTTTCCCTGCTTTCGGCTGTTAAATTGGTTGACAATCAATGATAACGGTATTCTAAACTGCCGGTTTTGAGATGACAGCAGTTAGATTTCATGTCATTGTGAACGAATAAAAACCGTTTACTATCTTGAATTTAAATACCCCTTTAAACCACCCGCATATCTGGTGATAATTTCAACCAGGCACATCATTGGCTGATTGTTCCTGCAGGATAAACGGGTAATTTTCCTTATAACCGACTTCAGGATGACCGATGGCTGAATTTAAATATCAGGAAATGTTTGATCTTGGAAAAGATGACACTAAATACAGACAGTTAAGTACGGATTTTGTGTCCGAAATTGAAGCGGACGGCAAAAAAGTTCTTAAAGTTGATCCGCAAGCGTTGACCCTTCTTGCTGCCGAAGCTATGAAAGATGTCTCTCATCTGTTACGCACATCCCATTTGGAAGGTTTGAAAAAGATTATGGATGATCCCCAGGCTTCCCCGAATGATGTTTATGTGGCAAGAACTCTATTGGAAAACGCCGTGATCGCTGCGGAGATGGAATATCCTAGCTGCCAGGATACAGGAACTGCCATAGTCATGGGGAAAAAAGGCGAGCAGGTCTGGACGAATACCAACGACGCTGAGGCCTTAAGCAAGGGTGTGTTCAAAACCTATACCGAAACAAACCTACGCTATTCCCAGACAGCCCCGATTTCCATGTATGAAGAAGTCAACACCGGTAACAATCTGCCCGCCCAGGTTGATATCCTTGCAACACCAGGTAATGAATATAAATTTCTGTTTATGGCAAAAGGTGGCGGTTCAGCCAACAAAACCTACCTTTTTCAGGAAACCAAGGCGTTATTGACACCGGAAAAACTATTGGCATTCCTGGAAGAAAAAATTGCCAGTTTAGGCACATCCGCATGCCCTCCCTATCATCTGGCAGTTGTGATCGGTGGTACATCGGCTGAAACGAATTTGAAAACCGTGAAGCTGGCGTCGGCGAAATACTACGATGAACTGCCAACCAGCGGGAACAAGCTTGGTCGTGCGTTCAGAGACCTGGAAATGGAAGAGGAAGTTCTCAGGTTATCCCAAAAACTAGGCCTTGGTTCCCAGTTCGGAGGGAAGTATTTTTGTCATGATGTACGAGTCATCCGTTTACCCAGGCATGGTGCTTCCTGTCCTGTTGGTATTGGTGTGAGTTGTAGCGCCGATAGAAATGTTAAAGGCAAAATAACCAAAGACGGAGTTTTCCTTGAGCAGTTGGAAGCCAATCCTGCCCGATTCCTGCCCACCGATTCTGCTGTTTCCAACGAAGAAGTTTTGACCTTGGATCTCAGCATGGGGATGGACAAACTTCGAGAAACATTGACCAAATACCCGATTAAGACCAGGGTGATGTTGAATGGAAAAATCATTGTGGGTAGGGATATTGCCCATGCCAAATTGAAGGAAAGACTCGATAGTGGCCAAGGACTTCCGGATTATTTCAAAAATCACATTATTTATTATGCCGGTCCTGCTAAAACGCCGGAAGGAAGAGCCTCCGGTTCTTTCGGTCCGACAACGGCAGGTAGGATGGATTCTTATGTTTCGATTTTCCAAAAAGAGGGCGCGTCATTGGTGATGCTGGCAAAAGGAAATAGATCTCAACAAGTTACCGATTCCTGTAAGGAAAACGGAGGTTTTTATCTTGGATCAATTGGTGGAGCAGCAGCTCTCTTGGGCCAGGATTGTATAACCGACGTAAAACTCCTGGAATATCCGGAACTGGGCATGGAAGCGATTTACGAAATTACGGTAAAAGATTTCCCGGCATTCATAATTGTTGATGATAAAGGTAACGACTTTTTCAAAACAATTTAAGAACCTCTTCGAAATAAGGTATAACAAGGTTTGGGAGTACCTTTATTCCGGGTATTCCCTGTTTGCCTGTGTATTGTTGACGATTTCATGGTAGAATCGGGCAACAACAACGACCATTCGGATAGTATAATATTTGGCGTGGAATGTGCTTTGATTGAGGTATCCTGACTTGTGTGAGATTTATAACAAGTTGCCTTCTCCCTATTTACAAGACATGAGAAGGTGATCATACAAACTTATATTGGAAATTCGCGTGGGATTCGTCATGAAACGGTTCTCGATAACAGTTTTGTTTACCACAATCGTTTTATTATATGTCACACCATCAAGTGCCATCGCAAAGGGCAAAATAGTCCGGCCTAAAGAATGCAGGGCATCCAAATACACCTGCGTGCTGAAAAAGACCGATGGCGTTCCCTTTTGGTGTGTGCGCACATACAGGCAGCGACAGCAAAATGCCCGGAAAAAAATGAGGATTGTTTCTCGTCGCAATTGTATTCGAAGATATCCTGTTGAATATGAACAGGTAAAACCGGTGCAACCAGATCAGGAAGGATAGCCATGTCAGAAGAAGTCGATCCTTTTGAAGCAGCCATGGCTGCAATGGATGGAGATAGCGAATCGGAAGGTGGAGATGATCTCAACTTGGATGATCTTGAGTCTGCACTAAGCGAAAGTGACGCCGACAAACCCGCAGACACAGGGGAACCTTCAGGCGAAGAAGCACCGGGTAAACCTTCGGCAGATCCTTTTGAAGCGGCCATGGCGGCTATGGACGCTGTTGCCAGTGATGATGTAGGTATAGAAGCGCCTGATGCAAAGGCTGATCCTTTTGAAGCGGCACTTGAAATTGCCAAACCAAAAGAAAGCGTACCTGCACAAGCCCCCAAGGATAAGTATTTCGCTGATCAGCAGATCGATATCGATTTTTTAATGGATATCAAGCTGAATATTACCTTTGAGGTAGGGCGAACAAAAATGTTTATCAGCGATTTGCTTTCACTCGGCCAAGGGTCGGTAATTGAGCTGCATCGATTGGTTGGGGAAGAATTGGATCTTTTTGTGAATGGTGAGTTGCTGGCTACCGGTGAAGTGGTGGTTGTGAATGAAAAGTTTGGTGCCCGCATTGTCCAGATTTTAACACCGGAAGATAGAATTAACCGATTGGCTCCTACACTGAAAAAATAGTCCCTTGATATTATTTCTGAACCTGCCGCCGTGACATCCTCGCAGCCCATTCAATTCGATCCGCAACCAATTATGCGTCGGGCGATAAGACTGGCAAAAAAGGCCCAATATCAAACCGAGCCCAATCCCATGGTTGGTGCCGTTTTAGTGGATCAAGCCGGTAAAACTCTCTCTGAAGGCTATCACCGTAAAGCCGGATCAGCTCATGCGGAAGTCGAATCTTTAAAACCATTCGAAAAAGCTCCGGAAGATTCCGTTTTATTCGTAACGCTAGAACCCTGCAATATATTTGGTAAAACACCCCCATGTACCGATCTGATTATCCGAAAACAGGTCAAAACGCTTGTCGTTGGTTGTAAAGATCCAAATCCCAGGGTTGCAGGAAAGGGTATCCAGAAGCTTCGGGAACACGGAGTTGAGGTGATAGAAGGCGTCTGTGAGCAGGAATGCCATGAGATGAACCGGGTTTTCAATAAACACATTGTTGAGAAATTACCGTATGTCACTATCAAAGCAGCCATGTCCCTGGATGGAAAGATCGCCATGGCCTCGGGGGAATCTCAGTGGATAACCGGGGGTGAAGCCCGGAAAGATGGTCAGCGCCTGAGAAGCCGGCATATGGCTATGGCAGTTGGAAACAAGACGTTAATCGCC
>JANQLH010000392.1 GCA_028280735.1 SAR324 cluster bacterium
CAGGTCGACATGGTGTTAGGCCCGTTTATCTCTACCAATATCTTCCTGGCAGAGATAAACGGGCCTAACACCATGTCGACCTGGGGATGCACGGGCAAACGGTTATACACGGTCAACACGATAGGGAATACAACACGCTCGGCACTGTTGGCGTACAGAGTTTCCGAAAACAGGCTTAGGATCAGTGTCGTCAGGCTGATGTTCAAGCGACTGGCCTGCTCAACCAATGCCGATCGTTTCCAGGAAGGCAGGGTGTACTGATACCGTGTGCGCTCAAAGCAGACATTTCCCGGTTTCAGCACAGGATTCTCCTGCCACTTGAGTTCGGGTTGGGCAGGTAAGTTTTTTAACTTATTTGTCCAATAAGACAGGTTGTTTTTAAACTGTTGCGCCTGTTCGCGCTGTTTAGCGGCCAACACATATTCCCTGAAACTGAAATCAAGGGTTGGCAACTGGTCAATGTTTTTGGAATATAGTTGAAACCACTGGCTGAGCAACAGGTACAAACTGGCTGCATCAACAACCCATTCATCAATGCTGAAATGGATAATGCTTTTCTTTTTGGAAAGCTGGGTAACCTGTATTTCGAAGAGAGGCCATTGATCAGGTTCATAAACCTGGTGAGACATCTTGGAACGAAGAGATGCCAAATGTTTTTCCGTGTCATTTGCCTCTGAGTCTTGCAGATGGTGGAGTTCGATATCCAGCTCAGGTATCTCTTCTAGCAATTGTTGGTATCCATCTTCCGAAACCCTGGTATGCAAGATATCATGATACTCAACCAGTAGTTGCCAGGACGCTTGAAGCCTGGAGATATCCAGCTGATCCACTTCCAGTTCCAGATAGATGTGGCAGCCCACATAGTCTGATTTGTTTCCAAGTAACTTACCGCTTAAAAAAGATTCCTGGATGTCGGTGAGGGGAAACGGTGCAAATTTATCATTGTTTTTATTTGATTCAGCGGCATCGTCAGGACTTTCCATTTTATCGGCATGGGTACCAGCCAGAAAATCCTCTATTCGTTGCTTGACTGCTGAAAGCGACTCGTTGGTCTCCAGTTGCTGCACCATCTCTTTGAGGTGTCTGGACTTTCCAAGCAAACTCAAAGGAATGTCATGTTTCAATTCCTTTTCCAACTCGTACTTGAGTTTGGTGGCATTGATGGAATCCAAACCGTATTCCAACAGGGGTTTTTCTTCCTGCAGTTCTTCAGAATCTATTCCCAAAAACACGGCTATGCGACTGGTCAGGTAAGCCTGTGGTGTGAGTTCTTTTAATCCCCCAAACCTGGTCTGATTCACTGCCAAAGTCTTTTGAGAGGAAGCCGGCTGTTTAGGCCAGTACGACTTTTTCTCGAAAGGATAGGTAGGAAGAGAAACACGCCGGGGAAGATAATCTTTGTAGATCTTTTTCCATGGGACCGATGCACCTTGCACCCAGGCTGCAGCTAGTTTTTCCCATGCATGAACCTTGATGAGTGACTCCAGGGCTTCATTTTCAGATTCGCTTGAGAATTGGTTTGCTTGATCCCCCGCAAAATTCAATGTCGAACCTTCATAGGTGTTGGAGAGCGTGCAGTTGTTATTCCGATTGATATAAGCATCGCAACCTGCCAGTAATTCCGAATGAGAGGCGGCAACAATAGCGACCCTTTCGCTCATGGCCTTTCTGCCGGCTTGAAGAGTAAAAGCCACTTCATTGAGATTGGTATCCGAGTTTGCTGCGATAAATTCTCGGAAGTTGCTGACTGTATGGACCAATTGCTGTTTGGTGCGAGCTGAAAAAACAAACAAATGGGTTGTTACCTGCTTTTCCCGGAAGGTTTGTTCTGAGTGCCGGTATTCCTCCAGAATAAGGTGAGCATTGGAGCCACCGGCACCAAAAGAGCTGATGGCAGCCCTGCGCGGTAGTTGGTCCTCACCCGCTTTCCAGGGTGCAAGAATTTTTGAAGCGTAGAAGGGTGAATCCTCCAGGTTTTGATCAAAAGCATCAATGCCGTTTTTTAGCGCAGGCAGGAGCATCTGATGTTTGAATTGCAGCAACACTTTTGTTACCTGTGAAATACCGGATGCAGCTTCCAGATGACCGAGACCGGATTTTAAGGAACCTAAAGCACAAAAACGTTTGTTCGGGGTTGTTTCCGAAAAAACAGCAGATAAGGTTTCTAATTCAATCGCATCACCCGTTGCCGAACCTACCGCGTTCACATCGATATAGGAAACGGACTCCGGTGAAACATTGGCGTTCTTAAGGGCAGCCGTAATCACCTCTGCCTGGGCATCGGGATTTGGTGCCATAAAGCCGTTGGACTTGCCACCATGGTTGATTGCGATCCCTTTCACCACTGCATGGATATGATCCCCGTCTTTTACTGCGTCTTTAAGCGGCTTGAGTAAAATTGCTCCAACACCCTCTCCCGGCAAATATCCTTTGCCTTCGTCTGTAAACACCTTGATATCGTCCCCATCTGCGGCCAGTCCTTTCTCCGACAAATAATGGAATTTATCCGGATGCAGGGTTAAATTGATTCCCCCTGCAATCGCCAGTTTGGATTCTCCCCTTCGAATACTCTCGCAAGCCAGGTAGATTGCCGTTAAGGAAGACGAGCAGGCTGAATCTACGGCCAGACTTGGACCTTTTAGATTCAGGAAATAGGATACTCGATTGGGGATGCTCCAGTACGAGGATGGTGTGAGTCCCCAGCGCTGGTAGTCGCTCCACATGGTGCCCAGGAAAACCCCGACCCGGCCCTGAATATCACCATCCTTGGCTTGGAATTCCTCGATGTTGTATCCGGCATCTTCAATCACTTCCCAGGCTGTTTGTAAGAACAAGCGTTCCTGAGGATCAATAGCCACTGCATCTTTCGGAGAAATCTCAAAAAACAGCGGATCGAATTTATCCACATCATCAATAAAAGCCCCACGGCAAGACTCGGTCCGTTCCCCATCAGACAGGCGCTCTGGTGGAAAACTTGTGATAAAATCCTTGTTTTCCTTGAGGTTTTTCCAGAACTGACCAATTGAGGTTGATTTTGGATAACGACCACTGACACCGATAATAGCCAGATCTTCCCTGGATATACCATCATTGGCAGGCAACCCTGAATGATAAAGAGGTCGCTTATTCGGGGGAATATCCGATTGTGGAGAAGCAATCTGACGAGTCGGAAGGTTAGTTTCGGTGATATCGAGATCCAATAGCCGGTCAATTGTTGCCGGATGACGGAAAAGCAAAAAATCAGCTAATTCACGAATTGTTTTATACTTGTAAAACAGCGAAGGCGAAAGAGAATCGAAATGTTCTTTTAACGAAACCAGCAATTTGCGAAACACCACAGAATCAAGACCGTAATCCGCCAGGTTTTTGTTTTCGTCGATCAACTCAGCTTGCAGGCTGATCTCCCTGGTGATGAGTCCTTTTAAGAAATTGATAATGTGTGATTTGGACGAAGGATCGGTGACCGCCTCTTCAGTGTTGGGAAGGCTTAACTGAGTTTCTTTTTCCCGGGAGCCACCTTCGTGGTCAATCCAGTAAACCCGATCGTGCAAAAAAGGATAGGTGGGTAATGCTACCTTTTTTCTATTAGCCTCCCGGTTCAAACTGTGCCAGTCGATGTCTTGCTCAACCCAGGTTTTGGCCAATTCCTTCGGGGACGACTTTTTAAGCTCTTCCGGTGAAGCAACTTGCCTATCTTCGTTTACAGAACCTCTGAACCACCCGGTAGCGGTATCTTTTTCACTTAGGTAATTCTCCAAAGCCTCTATCACTTCCGATTTGTCCTCTGCAATTACGGCTAATCGCTCCTGCATGGGTGTGCGTCCGGTTTGCAATGTATAGGCAATATCTTTTAGTGTTGGTGTTGCGGTAGATTCTTTCAGAAAGTTTTTGAAGCGATTGGCGTAAGTTTTCAAGGTTTCAGTTTCGCGGGCGGAAAGCACTATCAGGTGGGAAGATTCCGTGGCTTGTTCCGGTTCCGAGGCCTTTGGAGGCGGCTCTTCAAGTATCACACAGGCATTAGCACCCCCGGCGCCGAATGAGTTAATGGCTGCGTACCTGGGATGTCCATCTGTTTCCCAATCCGACAGCTCGGCGTTTAACTGAAATGGGCTCTCTTCAAGCTCAAATTCTTCAATGATTCCATTATCAAACAGCAGGGGGGCTCTTTTTTGATATTTGAATTGTAACAACACCTTGATGACCTGCGATATTCCGGCTGCAGATTCCAGATGCCCGATATTCGGTTTCAAAGACCCCAAAGAACAAACATGCTGCTTATCCCAATGCTTTCTGAAAACTTTGAACAGACTATTCAATTCTGTTTGGTCTGTAATTTCAGCGCCATAGGCAGACATTTCAATATGACTCAGCTGATTCGGGGTCAGATCTGCCTTTGCTAAAACCTTCTGCAGCAAATCCGCCTGAGCACCTGAAGACGGCACCTTAAAAAACATACCGCCCCCATTGTGATTGGTGGCAGTAGCCTTGATGACACCGTAAATGGTATCACCTTCACCCAGAGCAGCCGCCAGGGGCTTCAGCAATATGCTTCCCACACCTTCACCGGGTATGTATCCCTTTGAGTCCGGTACAAAACAGGCAGTAATCTGCTGTTCGGCCAACAGCTCTTCCCGGGCTAAATAAAAGTATTTATCGGGATGGAGGGTTAAATTTACTCCGCCCGCCAGTGCCATTTCGCACTCACCGGTTTGAAGGCTTTGGCAAGCGAGGTGAATTGCCATCAGGGAAGAAGTACAAGCGTTATCAACAGAAACACTGGGACCTGATAAATTTAGAATGTGGGAAGCCTGGTTCGCGAGCGTGAACTTCATAGTTCGTGTTCCGGTTCCCCGGTCACGAACATAACAGGCTTCATGCAGTTGATAGCCATAATCCTGCCACATAGAACCGACAAACAACCCGGTGCTATTTCGCCTGTCATCATCTATATCCCCATAGCCAGCCTGTTCAAGGGCTGTCCATGCCGATTCAATAAAAATCCTTTGCTGTGGATCAAGTACCCGGGCAGTTTTGGGAGAAATCTTAAATAACAGGGAGTCAAAACGGTCAATGTTTTCAAGAAATCCTCCCCACGGTTTAATGTGCTTATATGTCTCTTGCCTATGCGTTGTGAAGAAATTTGAATTCCATCTGTTTGCCGGAGCAAGTTCAGTACAGATTTCACCTTGTGAAAGCACCTTCCAGAAATGCTTTTCCGATTCGGATTTTGGAAATCGCCCATGATACCCGATGATAGCGATTTCTTGCCGACTGTTGTTGTGTGTCATTAGTTTTTAATTTGTGTATCTTTTAAGCGTTCTCTATCGATCTTCCCTCTTGTGTTCCGAGGCAGAATTTCCATCCTGATTGTTTTAGCAGGCAGCATGTAAGTCGGCAGATTGTCTGCGCAGAACTCCACAACATCTTCGTTATCAATTTCTCTGTTATCCACCGTTGTGTAGAAGGCGATCAGCTTGTTCCCGATCATATCATCCGGTATCGCTACAACAGCTGCCTGATGTATCATTTCATGCTTGTGAAGAACGCTTTCAATCTCACCTAACTCCACGCGAAACCCCCTGGTTTTAACCATATTGTCCCGACGGTTCACATAGACGATTTGCTGATCTACATTCAGGTAAACCATATCACCGGTGAAATAGAAATCCGCTTCCCGACCGTTTATTTCAAGGTTTCGAATGGCAGAAGACGTTTTCTTCGGATTATCCCAGTAACCCGCCATTAAACTGTCCCCCCTGACGACAAGTTCACCGGTCTTCCCGGGTTTTACAGGCTGATTGTTTTCATCGACAATGTATATCTCGGCATAGGAGCAGGGTTCACCGATAGGAACTTCTTCGGTAAGCGCATCGGTTTGATCCGGATCTATCTTAAAACAGGTGATGACGTTCGTTTCGGTGGGTCCGTACAGGTTGTACACGGTTTTAGTCGAAAGTTTGGGAATTAACTCGTTTAAAAACCCGAAGGGAAATACCTCACCGGCGTAGATTAGCGTCCTGAGTGAACGCAGCTTTTTTTGAAGTTCCTCTTTGTATGGCAGCCATTGAATTATGGCGTTAGGCACCGAATACCAGAAGGTAATACCGTTTTCTTCGATAAACCGCAGCATGGCATCTGCAAAATAAGATAAACCCGGCGGAATCAGACACAAGGTTGCGCCGGATTTGACAGACAGGAAAATATCCAAAATCGAAAGGTCAAAATGAAAGGGAGCATGACTGGAAAAAATATCGTGCCGGTTGGTTTGAAATGTTTCCATTGCCCAATCAACAAACACCACAGCATTGCGATGCGAGAGCATGACTCCCTTGGGTCTGCCCGTTGAGCCCGAGGTATATAAAAGGTAAGCCAGGCTGTCTTCAGTGATTTCCGGATTATGTAACAGGTACTTCTCAGACTGCTCGATATCCTTCCGGTGGAATATGCGCCAGTGAACCGGATAAAGCCGGGTATCCGGACTTTTCGCAGCAAGCGAGATGATCATAAGGGTTGAAGAAAAATGCTCCGAACCCTTGTTAATCATCTTTAAGCCACTTTCATCAACAACAATGGCCTGTAAATCACAATTGGAGCAGATGTAGGCGATTCGCTCCAGTGGAGCTTCGGTATCCAGGGGTACATATGTTGCGCCTGCTTTGAGTATTCCGAATACTGCCATGACAGCAGCAGGCGATTTGGTAAGATACAAGCCGATGTTGGTGCCGGGGCCGAAACCATGCTGATTAAGAAAATTGGCTAGTTGAGAAGACCTTTCGTCCAACTCGCGGTAGGTTAATGCATCGTCCAACAGTTTTACAGCGATACATTCACTGTTGTGATCCGTAGATCCTTTAAGGTAATCTTGCAAAAACATGGAGCCCCCTGCCATATACTTTTGCTGTTAACGATTGACTATTGAGATTTTCTGCTGCTCTTTTATAGGTATTTCATTCCAACAGGTCGGCGATGATGTTTTTCATGATCTCCGAAGTACCCGAATAGAATAACCCTCCCATGGAATCCCTCAATTGACGTTCATATTTGTAATCGCAGGTATATCCATAGCCCCCATGGATCTTCATTGCGAACATGCTGTTTTTTACACTGCACTCACTGACAAATAACTTGGCGATTGATGAATCCTGATAGGCATTGCGACCTTTGGATTTAAGCCATCCTACTTTATAAACCAGCATTCTTGCTGCTTCCAGGTTAACCTTCATTTCCGCAAGCATGTTGGAAACTGATTGAAACTCTGCTATTGCTTTCCCAAACTGTTTGCGCTTTCTGGCGTAGTCCGTACAGTCTTCCAGCTGTTTTTCCATCAAACCGATTTGGGCAGCCAGAATAAACGCTCTTTCACCATCCATGGCATGGTTAAAAATCAACTCACCCATTCCTTCCTCGCCAATCAGGTTATCCCTGGACACCTGACACTGTTCGAAAAACAGTTCGTTAAAAGGGGACGTTCTTAAACCCATTTTTGTAATGTTTTTTGACACGGTAAAACCCGGTGTCCCCTGCTCAACCAAAATGGCACTAATCTTATCATTTTCACTGTCACTGTTCTTTGTTTTAACAAAAACAAGCACAACATCAGCTATCTCACCATTAGTGATAAAAGTTTTGCTGCCATTGATGACATAGTAGTCTCCAACCAAATCGGCTGTGGTGCTCAGATTAAACGCATCTGAACCGGAGTCGGGTTCCGTCATGGCATGCACTCCTATGATGGAACCATCGCAGGCTCCCGGGAAATATTTGGCTTTCTGATCCTCCGAGCCGAAGATTATCAAAGGTTCAACAAAACTCCAGATATGTGCGTTAATCGAAAAGAGTAATCCGGAGTCCTTCGCCCCATAACCCAATCCTTCCATCACTGCGACACAAGATAAAAAATCCAGTTCCTGGCCTCCCAATGATTCGGGAGCTGTGATACCTTGCGCTCCAAATTCGGCATAGGCATGCCATCGCTCAGCTAAGAACCTGCTTTCCCTATCCAACTCCTCGATGTTCTCCGGATTTTCCCGTTTGGCAAAACTGATTGCACCTTTCCTTAGATCCTGCTGTTCCTTAGTCCATCCAAATTCCATTGTTCCCCTCGTTGAAGTATCTCAAAACCAATCCCTGCCTTTTGTGCGCATTCATCGGGTGGGATGAGAGCTTTGTCATATCTGCAATCTGATCAAGCTGCACCATTTATTTGGAGAATCCCCTGTCGTCAGATTTCGTCAATAAATTTATTAAATCAGAAAGCAAAGCTTTCAACACAGACCGATATCGGATAACCGATAACCATGTCCTGTATATTCTGTCCTGAACTGCATGATCCATGGTTACTGCATGGTGCGATAAAAAACCAAAAAAATGTGTTTTATACTAATCCTTCGTGCCGTGTAATTACATCTTTTGTTTTTGATAGGTTTTACCGAAAGACGTTATAATATTGTGACAACAAGTATTAACTTCAAGTTTGGTCTTTGCATGCCAATAAACGGGCAGCGACAAATCTAATAAGCTATTGACATGAATAATTGTGTGGAATTACCAAGCACTATCCATTTTCTTATATCAAAGGCTACTTCGAGGCATGATCGTTTTTTTTATTAACCGGGCAGGTCTTAAAAACACCTGGTTAGCAAAAGTAAAAACCAATAATAAAATACTTTTATTGCTTTAAGTTAAAATCCACTCAAATCAATGTAAAATTGATTTGAGTGGAAATTTTTTTATATTTATTGGCACTTAACGATTAATTGGGATTTTTTTTGTGGGGGTTTATTTCTCTACTAAGCAGGAATTTGTGACTGAACATAATCTGTAATCATGTTGACTGTATTAAAGTTTTCAATTCTGATTTTGTTCATTTCAATAGAGATATCGAAAGTTCTTTCCAGGTAATTTATCAATTTGAGATGTGTCATAGATTTCATGATCCCCGAAGAATACAGGGCAGTATCATAGGTAATCTCACTTTCACCTTTCAGGAGTTTTTGTGCTATATAGGTTAGTATCTGGTCTTTCATTGGTTATCTCCCCTCAAGCCAGTTTCAATTTTGATCAATGCACAGAATTGAAAAATCAATTGTCCACCTCATACGACCAGCGATATCCGCGCTGAAGATTAATTAAGAAAAAAGCAGAATTATCTAAATTCGTAAATTTTCAATAGTAAACTCAGATATTATGAAAGATATATGCTAAATTATAAATCTTGGTAAAATATGAAATATGAATCAAGTGGTCAAAAGTCTTCTATTTGGCACTCTATCTGGTATAACAAGCAAAAATACAGGACTGGTAAATGATTAATTAACTCACTAAATAATTTATTTTTATCGTGATTTTACGTTAAATTTTTTATCGCGGAAAAATATCGATTGGTTCTATCTGTGTGACTTAAATTTGTCAACAAGGTTTTTATGTGGGCTCAAGAGGGGATTTTTAAATTTCAAAAGATTTCATAGGTTTTACAAAAAATTGTAATTATAAGATTTTTATGACATTTATGATTATTAAAATCACGATCCATGGCTATCAACTGGTAAATATCCGTAACAGGTTGATTGGTGGTAATTGGGAAAGGAAAGTATAAAATGAGGTTAATCTGTTGCTTTTATCAGAAAAAACAAGCTGGTTGATAAATACCGTTTTTACAATAGTTAACATTTGAAATTGCTGAAATATTTCATAACGTTCATCCAAAGCAGTTTACCCCGGTATCCTGAAGTCAAGAATGAAGAGTGCCGACTAGGTAGAGTATTCCAAGCGATAAGGAAACCAGTGAAAACACGATGTTCTTGATTTTGATACGGGACCTGAAGACAAGCATGACGAGTATTTCATACAATACGAAAAGCCCGCGAAGGGTATAGATGGTGCCAATTCCGAACAAAGCGGTTCGCAGGAAAGGCAGCGGAGACAATACTTCCGCACCTGAAAACGCATACAAACCAAACACGGTAAAAACGATCGTTATTCCCAAAGTAACAAATCCCGGAAAAAAAGAACCGTTTTCCGCCATGGAAGCCATTTTTTCACCGGCTCCAAAATATCGATAACCCGGCGCACCGTAAAAAATGATTACAAAGTGCAGGATTGCAATAACCATGCTTGCCAATCCGGCTGCAGCTAACAAAAGCTTTGCAAGTTCGATCATAACGACTCCTTTTGCCGATCCGTTAATGCTTCCAATCGTGTGGACTGATGAAACGCACCCTGGCCTTGAGCTTTTCGAATATCCGGATTAATCCGTAGTGAGTTCTGTTAATAAATACCAATTCCGGATTGGGACGAAAGTACTTTTTGTATTGATAGGTTTCCTGCATCACTTGTTTGCCTTCCGCAATGAAATCCGGGTTTTCACCAAAATCAAAGCTGTCCTTCTCATAAATTTTGGCAAACCATTCTCCGGACTTTTTTAACACCTTATAGATTTCCTCCTGTTTGGCAGGGGAGATTTTTACATGGATCACCTGCATCTTTTCCAGATTTGTAAAATACTGGTTTTTATCTCCTTCGATCATCGTGATAAAGGTTTCCCTGAACAGTTCGGCAAATTCGGCAGAAAACCTTTTAACACATCCAAAATCCACCAGCCCCAGGGTAAGGTTTTTTTTGACAATGAAATTACCGGGATTCGGATCTGCCTGCAGGCAGTTCAATCTGAACATGGCGTAAAGAAACTGATCATAAAGCAATTCTGCAATGCGGTCTCGCTCCTTCTGAGTTGGATCTTGGGCAATCCAGGCGTCGAGTGACGGGCCTTCGAGATATTCTGTAGTTAAGACTTTATCGGTGGATAGATCGGAAATCACTTTCGGAACTTCAATATGATCCATTTTCAAGCGCTCATGAAAGAAACTGGTGTTTTCGGCTTCCAGCACGTAATCGATCTCCTCCAGGAGCTTTAATTCTATTTCCTCCAAAACGGGCAACACGAAACGAGCATAGGGTGTCGGTTTGGCAATGTTGCGTACCAGTTGCAGGTCATTTTTGATGGTTTTGCCAATACCGGGATACTGAATTTTTACTGCCAGAGCCCTGCCTTGATCGTCCTCAGCAAGATGAACCTGCCCCAGGCTTGCCGCAGCAAAAGCTGTATGGTCAAAAGATTTAAACACCGATTCCGGTGGTTTCCCAAAAGCATTCCGGATCATCTTTCTCACCAATGCCTTATTTAAAGGAGGAACCTGGTTGTAAGATTTTTCAAGTTCTTTCCTTAAAGCTTTGGGAATAAGATCCAGTTCGGTACTCAGCAGTTGGGCAATCTTTAACGCCGTGCCTTTCAACAACACCAACCCTTTAAATATTTCGCTTGCGAACTCATTTTCCAGGGAATGCTTGGCGTCTACTTTTTCTTTCTCTTTTAAAAAAGGTTTTTTTGCTAGATACTTAAGCACCTTTCCACCGACATTGACGGCTGTTTTACCACCCACCGCCGTGCGCTTCCATTTGCCTTCCGGAATGGGATCATTCATATCAACCTCCCATAAACTCCCGTTTTATTAACTTGATGGTGTCCATCCGCCGTTTCACGCCTTCCAACCTGCTGAGAAAGTGACTTTTGAAGAAGTACGATACAATATCGAACATCTTGTTGACTGCTCCCGCTTTTAAAAGAGAGCAGAATAGATCCATGGTTTTATCGATCATCATGCTGGTATCGGCAAACTGATCCGAGCGATCGTTTAACCAGAAAATGATGATTCCCACGTAATAATCCCATAATAGATGATAAATAATCTGTTGGAACACCTGGGCCGGTATTTCGTTCACTTCGATGGCCGCCGTGAAGATATCATCCACGATCTTTTCAAAAAGATCCTGAATGGCGTTCAATTGCTCGGCATTCTGACTGAGAGCAAAAAATATTCGTTTGAAACTCAAGGCTATGAATTCCCGATCGGGCAGAAACAGTTCCAACAATGTCTCAAACAGGGTTTGTAATTGTTCATGCAGGGTAAATTCGTTAAACTTCTCTATTTTCCGCATCCGGGCAACACACTCGTTTAATTTTTCTTCATAATAAGCAAACAGGATCGCCTCTTTGGTGGGAAAATAGTTGTAAATCGTTGCATCCCCAATACCGGCTTCCTTGGCTATAGCCCTCATGGTCGCAGCCTTAAAGCCTTTATCGATCATGATCTCCACGGCAACACCAATTATCTGCAACCTGTTTTTCTTCTTTTGCTGAGCGCTGATCTTCATTTTGAGCTCCTTTTATATAATTGCAATTATTAAAATCATCGCTGTTAGTTTTTAATATATAGTATTTTTTCTTTAAGTCAAACAAAAAACCACCCTGGTTATATTTGCACCCACAACCAGTTTCGATACAGCTTTTCAATATCAGAGCATCAGAAAGAGAGATAACAAAACCTTATGATCTTAACACGTGATCATAATAAGTAGTATTTTCATAAAAAGCAAAAAACCTTCAATATCTACTTTGCTTGATCTTTGTTTAGCAGCTTAATACCATGGCTGAATATTATCTGAAAAACGCTGACATCCTACGCTCACCTGCCAAAATTTCAGAAAGTTAATGAAAAACAAGCTGACCATAATCTACCGTGATGAATACATTGTTGTTGTTGACAAACCAGCCGGCATGATGGTTCATCGCAGTTTGATCAATCCCGGGGAGAAGCAGGTAGCAATGACGATGTTGAGAAATCAGCTGGATAAATGGGTTTATCCTGTACACCGGCTGGATCGGCCTACAACCGGTGCCTTACTGTTTGCCTTGGATAGAGAGACGGCCAGGCGCCTGGCTGAATCCTTTGAAAAGAGGGAAGTCAAAAAAACATATCTTGCTTTGGTTCGGGGAATTGTCAACGAATCAGGCACTATCGACAAGCCGTTAAAAGAGGTAACGGATAAGATTGCAGATAAAGGAAAGGACCCGGAGAAGCCGGAACAATCGGCCAGAACCCTCATCAATCCCCTGGCTGCAATCGAAATTGAAGCAGCTGTCGGCAGGTATCCCACATCCAGGTACAGCCTGGTTGAACTAAACCCCGAAACCGGCAGGCGTCATCAACTCAGAAGACATTTACACCATATCAGCCATCCAATAATTGGTGACACGACCTATGGGGACGGTAAGCACAATCGGTTTTTTCGGCAACGATTTGATTGTCACGGACTGCTACTCAGTTCTGTTGAGTTGACTTTTAAGCATCCCGTAACATCAGATTTACTCTCGATATCCGCACCGGTGGGAAACATGTTGCAAAAAATGATTGGCGAGTTTTCCTGGAACTCACGTTTGGCTAAACGATGGCAGAGGCTATGAAGGCAGACAGTTCAAAAAGTATGTACCGGAGAATTTACGATGTGGTACGCAGGATTCCCCCGGGGAAAGTCATGACTTATGGGCAGGTAGCCAAACTAGCCGGCGGTTGCTCCGCCAGAAACGTAGGTTATGCGATGGCTGCTTTACCCTTCGATTCGGGGGTTCCCTGGCAGCGTGTCATTAACGCAAAGGGAGAGGTAAGCCCCAGGGTGGATGGTAGGGGGCATTTGATACAACGCCAGGTATTGGAGGCAGAAGGAGTGGTTTTCAATGAAAAGGGCAAGGTGGACCTGGAACTGTATCGTTGGAATAAATAGCCTTTGATTTCTGTAATTTAACCTTGAACTGCTTCAATTAAAACTGATTTTGCGTATTTACTTAAAATAGGGTAGGGTGATGGCATAATTGTGGTGTCATAGAATTCTACTATTCTCGAACCCAATACTGCTTGACATACCGTAACGCAAATCATTGAGATCATGCAGAAGCAGTCGATATAAATATAAAAATAAAATAATATAATATATATACGGGGAGGGTAACTAACCATGGAAAAAGGCGAACTGAAAACAGGTCAATTGTTAGGCATTGTTGAAAAAAGAGGTAAACTGATTCGTGAATATGTGGCAGGTTTTTTTGGTGATGAGCCCATTATCAAACAGCGCCTGTTAACGCCCCAGGAAGCCAGAAGATATAGAGAAGATAAAGAACGTGGAATAAGTGAAGGAAAGACAAGCTCCGAAGCATCACAGGCTGCCGGAAGAGCCAAACCAGGTGCGGGGCTGACAGGTAAACCGGGTTTGAAACGCAAACCGGCCAAACCGGGTGCTAAGGTTAGAACAAGACCAATTGCAAACAAAGGTGCTGCCCCGGTCCCGGTTGAAGCGAGCGAGGAAACACCCGCCAGGGAAAGACCGGTTAGAGCCGAAGCGCCTGTTGAAAGCAATGTTCCTCAACCAGGTTACGGAAACCACCATACAAGTGAGAACGATGCTTTTATCCAACAATTAATAGACAGCGAACAAGACAAGCCGGACTTTAACCCGGCAAACAGGCAAAAGGCGTTAACGACGATCAACAGGATCGGTAGCCCGGAAATGAAAATCTATAAAGTTGGTACCCTGGAAAATGAAAAAGAAGGCTATCACTACTCTCAAAAAGAATACCTGGTAAGAAACATTATGGGATTGCCGCTGTGGAAACCAAAAGCGGAAGTCCCCGCCCCGGTTGAAGAAGAAAAAGAGGAAACCCCGGCTGAAAACGCGGTAGCCGTTGTTGAATCGGCTCCCGAGGCAGAATTGGTAACGGTGGATGATGACGCCGCTACCGATGCCAAATTTGATGCCTAGCCGTATTGGCCATGTTCGTCGGGTTTGAACCTTGCTTCAAACCCGCATCCTCACCCATACCCAGTTCCCCTTGTTCTTTAAAAGCTATTCACCAGCCTAATCCAATCTATTCCCCTTGCAACTTCCGGTATTGCTGTTTTTCCTTGAATCCTCAGTTGCTTGCTGATACCTCTTAAATGATTATTTCTTTTTTTTTGACAGGAAACACACCAGGGGGGAATTACATGGCGAACTCGACTCCAATCGATTTTTTGAAACAGGTCGAATTATTTAAAGGTTTGGATGACTCTGCTATTTCGATTGTTGCAGACAGGTTAGGGAAGAGAAGTTACCAAAAGGGACAAATGCTCTTTAGCGAGAACAACCCTCGCAAGGAGATAGTCATTATTAGATCCGGCAAAGTGGTGTTATTTAAAAAAACGCCTTTTGGCAAAGAAAATATTATTTCTTACTTCGGTCAGTACGATTTTCTTGGTGAAGGCACCATCATCGATGATTCCCCTCATTCAACCTCCGGCAGGGCTGAAAGTAAAACCACAGTCTATTACATCACCAGGGAAGATCTTAATGCGGTCTTTGAAAAAAACGGACCGATCGCCATGAGTGTCTATTCTTATATTGCCAAGACAATCTCCAGGCGAATGCGACAGGCAAATACCAGGGTGTTAAACAGCCCTGTTCAGTTCGAATCCGGTAGAACCAGAAAAGAACATGACCTGCTGGGTGACAGGGATGTGCCTCACGAATATTACTATGGCATACAAACCCTGCGCGCCATGGAAAACTTCAATATCAGCGGAATTACCCTTAATTTCTTCCCGGTGCTGATTGAGGCGTTCGCCAGTGTAAAAATGGCAGCCGCCTACGCCAATCATGAGCTGGGAATTTTGGACAAGGTCATCAAGGACGGTATCGAAAAAGCGTGTATCGAAATCAAGAATAAACGACTGCATGAGCATTTTACGGTTGACATGATCCAGGGAGGAGCAGGGACCTCAACAAATATGAACGCCAACGAGGTAATAGCAAACCGGGCCCTGGAAATCATGGGTCATGAGCGTGGAGACTACAAATACTGTCACCCCAACAACCATGTCAATCTATCCCAGTCTACCAACGACACCTACCCGACATCAATCAAGATCGCTTTGTTCAATGCGAACACCTCATTGGTTAAGGTGCTATCAGACTCCATCAAGTCTTTTCGTAAAAAAGCCAGGGAGTTTTCTAAAATCATTAAAATGGGTCGCACCCAATTACAAGATGCAGTTCCCATGACGCTGGGTCAGACTTTTGAAGCATATGCCACCACCCTGGAGGAGGAAGTGATGCGTTTGGATGAAAACGCCAATCTTTTCCTGGAAGTGAATATGGGCGCAACGGCCATTGGTACCGGTATCAATGTTGATCCCGGATACAGCAAGGCGGTTGTCAAGCACTTGCGAAGTATAACCGGTTTGAACATCAAGCTGGCCAAGGATTTGATTGAAGCCACACAGGATACCGGTTCGTTTGTGATGTATTCTTCAGCCATTAAGCGTCTGGCCATCAAACTTTCCAAAATATGCAACGATTTAAGGCTACTTTCTTCAGGACCGAGAGCAGGACTGAATGAAATTAACCTGCCCAAAATGCAACCGGGATCTTCAATCATGCCGGGAAAGGTAAACCCGGTCATTCCCGAGGTTGTGAATCAAATTGCCTTCAAGGTCATCGGCAATGACCTGACCGTATCCTTGGCGGCAGAAGCCGGTCAGCTTGAATTGAATGTTATGGAGCCCGTTATTGTTCAAAGCCTGTTCGAATCCATCGAAATGATGAAAAACGGGCTGATGGTGCTGACAGATAAATGTATCAATGGCATTACCGCCAATCCCGATCATTGCAAAAACATGGTTTTAAACAGCATCGGAATTGTCACCGCATTGAACCCTATTTTGGGATATGAAACATCCACACGTTTGGCCAAAGAAGCCATGGAAACCAACAAAGGGGTCTATGAACTGGTTCTTGAACAGAAGTTGCTTTCAAAATCCAAACTCAATAAAATCCTCTCCCCGGAAAACATGCTGAAGCCCCATAAAGTAGTAAGAAAATAGAATCAGTTTTGCCGCGATGATTGGCGGCAAACTCTCTGTTTTTAAAAGATTTTCTCATCAATTCAGGGGTGTGCGCTTTACAACTCGATTCCAAATATGTATTTAGTAAACAAGGCTTTACTGAGATATCACTATTTAGTAGCATATAGCCTGCCCTCACAAAAAGTTTATGATTTCCTTGGGAATCAATCTAACAACTATACCTTTTAAGCCGAAATAGCAGAGCATCGTTATTCGGCCATCTAGAGTTTGAGACCGTGATTTATGGAAAAGGAAAGCAAGGTATTGGTGATTGATGACGATACTACTAATCTGTCCTACCTCACCGAGTTACTGGGCAAAGATTATGAGCTGGATACCGCTGAGAATGGCGAAGAGGGACTTAAAAAGGTCGAATGTTTCAAGCCGGACCTGATCCTGTTGGATGTGATGATGCCCGGCATAGACGGTTACCAGGTCTGCAAGGCCATTCGTAATCACAAAGAGCTTTCCAAAATAAAAATCCTCTTTCTCTCCGCTCGGGTGCAGATGTCAGAAAAACTCAAAGGTTACAGGGTCGGAGGTGACGATTACATCACTAAACCTTTCGACAATGATGAGGTTGTTGCCAAAATCAAGGTTTTTCTGAGGCTTAAATATGAGGAAGAAATAAAATCGGGAGGTGACACCGTTCCTGAAGAAAAGCTGCTGGATATTCTTTACCAAATAAAGCGGGATCTGCTGAACATCATTTATGTAAAATCTGACTCTCCTTACTGCAAAGTCTTTTCAAAACACTTGAAAGACAAGGCTTACAAAATGCGGATCACCATTCAGGCTTTAGAGGATTATTTCAAGGAAAGAGACCTGTTAAGGGTTCATCGCTCCTTTCTTGTCAATCCCAAGCGAATTCTTTCCGTAAACAAACAAAAGAACAACGAGTTTAAACTGCTGGTTCAGGACTCAAAAGGTGAAATCGCCATGATTCCCGTCGGCAGGTCTTATCACAATAAAATCAAATCAGCTTTACCCGGCTTGTTTCCTTCTTAATTCATCCGCTACAGACTAAGCTGTGCCCGGTCCGCAGGTAAAAGAATCTGTACCGGTTTTACCTGTGCTGCCGTTATCGGTTTGTTGAACAGTTCATGCAAACCGAACATATACAGGGAAAACTATGATCCGGATCCGCCATTAGCGGCTGATTTCAACCAGTTGGTCGCTTGATTCCCCAACATTGTTCAAAAACATGAAAGCTGTGCTTTGGTGAGAGACCCGCTGATGAATTCCCGGCGGTGGGACGTCGACTTTGCTTGACGGAAACCGGCCATTCGGCAAACCGCAAAAACGGATTATTACCGGCTGGTCAAACATTTCTGTCAGGGGTTGGACAGGAGTTTAAGATTCGATCCCGGAAGCAATAACTGTCTTGACCTTTTCGACCAACTCACTGACGTTTGATTCGCTATAGCCGTCAATGCTCACTGGTGGATGAATCGTCATGCTGGCTTTACCCGGGAAAAGATCCATAGTATCGGAAGGCAGAATGTCTTTCGTTCGGTTTATGGTTACCGGAAGGATTGGTACGTCAAGATCCAGTGCCATTTTAAAAGCACCCTTTTTAAACTTTGTCAGTTTTCCGTCCCTGCTGCGAGATCCCTCGGGGAAAAACAGAACGGAGGTTCCGCCGTTGATTTTCTGTTTTGCGTTGTTGATGGATTTCAGAGCAGCCTGGGTATTGGAGCGATCAATGTAAATGTGACCGAGTTTTTCGCAAGTAAATCCTAACACCGGAACTTTTCTCAGTTCCATTTTCATGACCCACTTGAAATCAACCCCCAGCCAACCGTACAATGCCAGAATGTCATATTGACTTTGGTGATTCGAAACCACCACATAGGACTGCGATTTATTGATGTTCTCCTTGCCGATTACCGATAAGCCGATCGGTGTACTCCAAGCCAGCATTCTTGCCCAGATCACCCCGCAGATTGACCCCACTTTTTCTCCAAAAGCAAACGACAGGAATACAGCCATAATACCAAGAATGAAGGTGAAAACTCCAAGCAAGGGAATAAAGATCAGGTATTTATATGGTTGGTACAGGATTCGCAGCAGTTTCCAGGCCATTTTTTTCTCATTGGTAATATTAAAAGTCCAAGTGATATTACTCTTATGAAAAAAAACAACATTGTCAACCGAATCCAAAGGTTTCGCGGATTTTGTATAAGTTTTGTAAAAGCAATCCGTTATGCTGTTCGCAATTCGAATTCCAGTTAAAACCGCTTCAAAGCTTTTAATAGAAACATTAAGTTTTTGGGACTCTCACCAATGCGTCTAGCCACTTATGGCCACTGGTTCCAGGCAACAGGCAGATAAACCTTGATCGTCTCTGCCTGCTTCACCAATTGTCTTCGCAAGTGCTGCACATTACTTTTAAGATGACGGACGGCAGGAGTATTACAGATTCAGCACACCAGACTATTCATCACAAGCTGGTGTGCAAGCTATCTAGGCGCTTTTCTTCAGCAAAACACCTTCAGACTTTGAGGCATCAAACGTCTTTTTCTTTCGTTTGTTTAAGAAAGGAAGGACAAACATGTACATGCCGGTAAACCAGAGTACCAGCAGAGCAATAGCAGCCGGCAGAAACAGCCACAATTTGGCGTGCTTATGAAAAAAGGACCCGTCGTGTATCGATTCGATGATATCGGAGCGGCGATATTCGACCTGAAGGATTTCGGCGGTCTGGTGATCTATCTGAATCTCCCAGCTGTTTTCCGCACGGATCTTGATCACTGCCTTTCCTGGTCTAACATCCAGCCTGTCCACATCTTTCCAGGTGTTAATCTCCGCTTCAGGGACTGTTTTTGCAGTATTTAATATCTGATCAAAAGTCAACGTCGGAAAAGTCCCCTGCACACCTTTTATGGTTTTAGGTTGTACCCAGGTTACCTGCTTTTTAACCTGTAGCAGGATACCTGAGCCTAAAACGATCAATAGCGGAATCGCTATGATAGCAGTCCCCCAATAATGAATCTTCCTGTTTAACTTTTTCCAACTAAAGGATTGTTTCTTTTCCATATCACCTCATTTGCATAATCAGGGTTGATTGCATAATTTCATTAACATTTAGTAACTAGTGCCTGAACGGAAACCCCTTAAATCCTTATTCCGCTTTGATGCTATCTTTCGGGTTTATCTTGAAGTTTGACATACTTTCAGCTATCTGCTTTCAGCCAAAAAAAATTAAATATCAGATAAATGACCAGCTGATTGCTGAACACTGATGGCCGCAAACGTTCGAAGCAAAATCTACCTCTTAAGTCTTTTCTTGCGGGAAATTGATGAGCTTTCGTTCAGGCACTAATTAACACCCCCTGATCAGGCACTTTTTGGCAGTTTCAAAACCATGTCGTTCTTGGTTGTTTCCATTATCATTGCCAATTTCAACCGGTTGATCGGTAACTGCAGAAAATAGTCGCAACCAGCGTAGAGAGCGGATAGAAAAAAACTTTCCTCGTTGTGAGTAGTAAACATCGTAATAACGCTTGCTTCGGTCAGCGAAATCCGATGTTTTTCTTCCAGCTCCCTAATTTCCTTAAGTATGACTGCCCCTTCCATGCCTTTCAGAATATCAAACAAAAAAACCAGGTCAAAATGCTCGC
>JANQLH010000459.1 GCA_028280735.1 SAR324 cluster bacterium
TTCCGGGCAGGCACCCTTTATCCGGTATCAAAAGAGGGGTAGATGAACTGATCGCCTTTTTCGAAGAACTCAAGGTCCTGGGCTTTAAGGCAGAGGTTATGATTCTGGCTGCCAACGAAAACTACGTGATTGATGCTCACAGAGGATGGAACACCAAAGGAACCAAACATGTGGACCTGAACTGGATCCTGCTCTATCAGATCGTTGACGGTAAAATCAAAAGAGTTCAAAACTTCTCGGGTGATTTGTACACCTCTGACCGTTTTTTTAATCATTAACCGGAGTTGGAACAGCCTTTTCCAAAAAAACCGAAAGAGCCTCTTCACTAAAGAGGCTGCTCTATTGTTTAACGATATCCACTATTAGACCTTTTAAATTACTATATCAGTAAAACGGGGAGCTTTTCCACGGCCGGGGAGAATCTCCCCGTTTTCATCACCCTCTCCTCTTTTGGGTTTGAAAGCCAAAAAACTTGTAACGCCCTTATATTAAAAGAACTTTCAACCTCAAACCTACTTTAGAACACCCCTTGGTACAGTCATTGCTCTTATAGTTTGCAGTCTGAAACTTAAAACGAGATTGTCTTATGAATAACAAAAATGAGAATAGTAAATTGCTTGACAGATCTTACTACAAATCCCTGACCCGCTATTTGATCCCAAGCGTTATCATCGTCTCATTTGCGCCGATGATTCTGGTCGGTTTTATTATCCTCCATCAATTTCAGTCTTCATATAATGAAAAAGTGAATGCTCATCTAAAAGAGCTGGTTTTAAAACACAAACTGAACATTGACCAGTTCTTGGGGGAAAGGACAAGAGATCTCGCCGTTTTTTTAAAGACCTACGGTATAGATCAGCTTCGAGATGATGCATTTCTATCCAAAAAATTATGGATTCTTCAATCAGAATACAGGAATGTGTTCGTTGATTTAGGTGTTGTGAATGAAGAAGGGCGCCAGGTTTCCTATGCCGGGCCGTTTAAACTGGACAAAGCTGATTATGCTGATGCGGATTGGTTTAAAAAAGCCATTCAAAAAAGGATTTTTGTCAGTGATGTTTTCTTAGGGATAAGGGGGCTGCCGCATTTCATCATTTCAATCCAGCAAGAAAAAGATAATAAAAATTGGATCTTACGGGCGACAATCGATTTTGTGGCCTTTAATAACCTTGTGGAGAATATCCGTATCGGAGAGACCGGGTTTGCATTAATTGTCAACCGGAAAAATGAACTGCAGACCAAACCCCGTATTGATATTTCCTCGGAAAAAGAACTCTATCAAAACCTTTTAGAAAAACACATCACTTCAAATGATGATGTATTTATCACAAGACAGCTTGCAGATATCTCCAATTCAAAGTTCTCAGGTGATGAACACATTTATGTATCATCGTTTCTTAAAGAAGGAGAATGGCTGCTCGTTTACCGTCAAAATGCATCTGATGCTTTTTCAATAGTCCACAGGGCAAAAAAACTGACTCTGTCCATTTTTGTTATCGGCGGTCTGGCAATTATCACTATGGCGTTTATTCTGACACGGCGAGTCGTTGGTTTTATTGCCAAATCAGACCATGAAAAAGAAATGATGAATCAGCAGGTTATTGAAACCAGCAAACTGGCCTCTGTCGGGGAACTGGCTTCAGGAATTGCACATGAAATTAATAATCCCGTTGCCATTATGGTTGAAGAGGCTGGCTGGATACAGGATTTACTTGAGGAAGAAGAGTTCGGTAACAGTGAAAACCTTGATGAGTTCACCCGAGCACTTAAGCAAATCAAAACCCAGGGCAACAGGTGTAAAGAAATTACACATAAGCTGTTAAGTTTTGCACGGAAAACGGAAACGAGCAGCAAGGAAGTGGATATCAATAAACTTATTGTTGATTTGGTTGATCTTTCAAAACAAAAGACCAAGTATAATAATGTAAAAATTAAAATTAATATCTTAGATGAACTGCCTTTAATCAATGCATCAAGCACAGAACTGCAGCAAATATTCCTCAATCTTGTCAATAACGCAATAGACGCGATGGATTCAACTGGCGGCGACGTCAACATAACGGCTCGTCTTATTAAAAAAAAGATTTTGGTAGAAATATCCGATTCCGGTCCGGGCATACCCAGCTCGAATATCGATCGAATATTTGACCCTTTTTTCACTACCAAGCCGGTTGGCAAGGGTACAGGTTTGGGGCTGTCAATATGTTACGGAATCATAAAAAAAATGGGCGGCGATATAGAGGTTGAAAGTGAGGTCGGTTTGGGAACCACTTTTATAGTTACGCTGCCGGTTAAATAACATAAAAACCAGGTTTGGATGGAATTGTAATGATTCCACCAGATGAAACAATACAGAAAACAAGGAGATAAATTATGAAAGACGCAGATATCCTCTTAGTTGACGATGAGAAAGCATTTGTGGATACGATGGCAAAACGATTAGCGAAAAGAGATTTAAATATTTCTAAAGTCTATTCCGGAGAAGCCGCGATCGAAGAGATCAAGAAAAATCCGGAAACCGAAGTAGTCGTCCTTGACATCATGATGCCTGGAATCGATGGGATAGAAACGCTCCGGAGGCTGAAAAAAGATTACCCCCTTCTTGAAGTGATTATCCTTACCGGGCACGGCAGGGTTGCATCGTATAAAGAGGCTGAAAAGCTGGGTGCTTTTTCTTATCTTGAAAAACCTTATGATATTGATGACCTCGTCGAAGTAATCAAACAAGCCTATTACAAAAGACTTAAGAACAGATTTAAACATGACAAAAAACGCCAGGAGGAACTGGATGTACTCCTCATGGGATCCAGCCCTATGGGTATCTTAAAATCATTGATGGAATTGGATAAGGACACAAAAAAGTGACGAATTTCCCCAACAAACTCTACTGATAAGTTAGAGATTTGTTCTGAATGGTTTTAATGGACTTCCAAAATATCGGTCCGTCATCAGGAGAGTGAACATGACAAAGGCAAATATATTACTGGTCGATGATAATAAAAGTTTTGTCCAAACGATGGCAAAGCGTCTGGAAAAAAGAGGTCTGATAGTCGCCAAGGCCTTTAGTGGAGAAGAGGCGTTCGAGTACATCCATGTTCACCCTGAGACGGAGGTTGTTATTCTTGATGTTAAAATGCCCGGTATGGATGGCCGACAGGTTTTGAAGGAGATGAAAGCAAATTACCCGCTTATCGAAATCATAATGCTGACCGGCCATTCTACTGTTATTTCAGGTATCGAAGGAATGAAGCTTGGAGCCTATGATTTCCTGACGAAACCATGCGATATAAATCATCTTGTCGCCAAAATCGACGAAGCCGCATGGAAAAAAAGACGCCACGAAGAAAAAATCAGAAAGGCGACTTTAAGGGAGATCACCGACCGCTCCATAAAATAAAGGCTTTAAAATGAACAATTATGTTAAGCAAAAAAAGGATATCAAAGTTCTAATTATAGACGATGAGATTGGATTTACGGATATCCTGGCCAAACGGCTTTCAAAACGCGGGATTATTGCGACTATAGCAAACAATGGAGTACAGGCGATCCAGGCCTTGAGAAAATCTGATTTCCATTGTGCTGTGCTTGACCTGAAAATGGAAGACATGAACGGCATTGAGGTTTTAAAAATTTTTAAAAAAATGGATCCGGAGCTGCCAGTTATCATGCTGACCGGACATGGTTCACAGACAGCTGCTAAAGAAGGGATGTCACAAGGTGCCTTTGACTATCTGACAAAACCATGTGAGCTGGCCGAACTGATCGATAAAATCAAACAGGCATATCGCCGGATATAATCATACCTGTTTTATATATACACTACGGATTGAGCACGATCTGTTGAGGAGTTAAGATGTTTTACAAAACAAATGAATTTAAACTGTGCATTGCTCTTATTGTTGGCGTGTTAATATATCTATTGCCCAGACCTGAAGGAACACAGTTCCGAATAACCAATGATCAGGATCTGCAATTGCATCAGAGTTTGAGTCTGCATTTTGACATAATTCCGGATGAGAACAATGACTCGAATTCCTATGTTGTAAAGGCCAAAAACCCAGGGTCACCTGAAGCATCCGCCGATTATTTGAATCAGAAAGCAAAAGACCTGGGATTAGAAGATGTGAGCGTCGATTATGTTGACGGTCTTTCACCCAAGGCAAAACGGTTTCTGGCCATCCTGGCTTTTTTAGTGATTTTATTTGTGTTTGAGCCCATACCTCTGGAAATAACCGCTATCTGTATCGGGGTGTTCCTGGTGGTCTTTCAAATCGTAGACGTTAAGACTGCGTGGGCGCCTTATATGCATCCGGTTGTTATTTTTATCATGTGTTGTCTTATTTTTGCGATTGCACTGGATAAAGCCGGTTTAACAAAGCGATTGGGGTACTTCATAATTAAAAAGGCAGGAAACAGTGTCACCCGGTTTACATTTATTATTGCCATCGGTCTTGGACTTGCATCATCCGTAATGCATGATGCAGCCGCCTGTGCCGTCGGCATAGTGACCATGCTGCCGTTAATGAGAGCGGTTGGAATTGACCCGAATACCAATACAGCAAAGTTTATGATGCTTTCTTTACCCTTTGCCTGTTCTGCAGGTGGTATGGGGTCGCTTGTAGGTGGCGGGCGTAACATGGTTTCCGCCGCATTTCTAAAGGAATTTACAGGTATAGAAATCACTTTTTTTGATTGGATATTATATGCCATGCCGGCTGCCATTGTTACAGTCCCAGCCGCAGTTTTCATCGTGTATCTGGTATTCCGGCCGGACCCCAAATTTAAATTACCGGATTTTGATGAAGACCTGGGGCCCATGACAAGTCTTGAGAAAAAAACATTAATTATCATTTCCGCTTCCTTTGCTTTGTGGCTTACCAAGGGGCTTCACGGGATGGACTATTCGGTAACAGGTATGCTCGGCGTGGCTGTATTGGTTTTATTTAGAGTCTTGAAATGGCGGGATATTAATGACAACATGGAATGGGGCACAGCTTTATTTATTTTTGGCGGTGGAATTTCATTAGGTCTTGCAATGGGATATTCCGGAGCTGCCGACTATTTTGCCCATCTGTTTTTCCCGCTGGTTCAGGGAAAAGGCTGGTTAATTCTCTTCATAGGGGTTGGAGTGTTCGGTGCCCTGGTCACCAATGCAATGGCGAATGTGGCGGCTGCAGCACTGATATTACCGATTGTGATACCCATGGCCCAGCTTGAAGGGGTAAATCCGGCAGTAATGGCACTTTGCCTCGGTATGGCCACCTCCTTTGCACTGCTTTTGGTCATTGGCTGTCCTCCAAATGCCATTGCATACAGTTACCGCTATTTTAAATCATCTGATTTAACAAAGGTGGGTTTGGTCGCTACACCTGCCCTGTTAACGCTACTGGTTCTGGTTGCCGCTGTCTGGTGGAACATCCTGGGGTTAATATAGAAAACTGGAAAGAAGGTATATTAATTAATGATATGGATACTAACGTAGATAACAGAATCAATATTCTTCTGGTAGATGATGAAGAGGGTTTTCGTCAGACAATGGCCAAACGTTTAAGCAGACGCGATATGGTCGTTTCACAGGCCTCGGATGGCCGCACCTGTATGGAAATACTTAAAAAAACAGTGGTTGATGTTGTCATCTTAGATGTAAAAATGCCTGGAATCAATGGTATTGAAACACTTAAAACCATAAAACAGAAATATAAAAATAAGGTTCAGGTTATTCTCTTGACAGGCAATGCTGCTGTAAACGACGGCATTGAGGGAATAAAAGCCGGGGCATTTGATTATTTAACCAAACCGGTGGAAATTGATCACCTGGAAAACAAAATCAGACAGGCTCATGAAACAATTCTCTTTGAAATTCAAAAGCAGAAAGAACGCGAATACCGGCTAAACCTTGAAAAAAAGATGATCAACACGGAACGATTGGCATCCCTGGGAACAATGTCGACCGGGATCGCACATGAAATTAATAATCCACTGGCCATTATCAATGAATCTGCCGGATTCATGAAACAGGTCATTCAATCTCCTGAAATGGATTCATTCTTGCAAAAAAATGATTTGTTAAAAGGAATTGAAAAAATAGAAAAAAGTGTCAAAAGAGCCCGAAAGATAACCTTTCAACTTCTTGGGCATGTCAAACGGCAGGAGGAATCGATCGGTGATTGTAATGTAAGAGCATTGATTGAAGAAACCTTAAACCTTTTAAAAAAAGAACTGGAAGATAAACAGATAAATATACGATGGGATATGGACCCGGAAAAAACGACTATTTGGAGTGATCCTTATAAAATCAGGCAGGTGCTGATGAATCTTCTAACCAATGCGGTTCACGCAACAGATAAGAATGGTTTTATCACAATTTCAGCCAGTATTGTCAAAGATGACCTTATTCTCCATATTAAAGATACCGGGGTGGGTATCCCAAAAGAAGATTTAAGCAGAATTTTCGATCCGTTTTTTACCACCAAGTCTTTTGATAAAGGAACCGGACTTGGGCTGTTCGTCGCTCACAAGATTGTTGACACCCTAAATGGGGATATCAATGTGGAAAGCGAACTGGGAAAATGGACCTGTTTTACAGTAAGACTTCCCAATTATACAAAAAACGGCAATAGAACAGATGATATTAAAGGGAGATAAATTGAATGATTAAAATACCGACGAAAGTTTTAATCGTGGATGATGAAAAGGATTTCGTGGAAATGTTTTCGCTGCGGTTAAAAGGCCAAGGAGAAAGGGTCTCCACAGCTTTCAGCGGGAAACAGGCACTTGAAGTACTCAAAGAGACAGCTATTGATGTAGTGATCCTGGATATCCGGATGCCCGAAATGGACGGGATTGAGACCTTAAAGCAGATCAAGGCGATTTATCCTCTTGTCGAAGTGATTTTGCTCACAGGGCATGGATCTACCGAGACTGCTGTGGAGGGTATGAAATTAGGTGCGTTTGATTACCTTATGAAGCCGGCTGATTTTGAAGATATTAAAATAAAACTGGAGAATGCCAGAAAACGAAAAGATGAACACGAAGAACGCATTCGGCAGGCAGAAGTCCGCCTTCTGTTAAGAAGAAGCGGGGATTTATGATCCTCTGCATTTTTCCTCTATTTCAAGGAGAGTCTCAATGAAGTCCATTTTAGTAAAAGATATAATGGTTCCGCTTTCGGAGTATACATCAGTAACAGAGGATGCCACGCTCTCGGATGCCCTGGATGTCCTCGAATCGGCCCAGGAGGAATTTTACAAAAGCAGAAACCGTCATAAGGCTGTTCTGGTATGTGAAAAGAAGAGCGGAAAAGTGATCGGCAAACTCAGCCAGCTTGATGTGATTCGCTCATTGGAGCCCAAATACGAATTTTTCACTGAAGAAAAGCCCCTTCCCTTTGCCGGAGCATCCCATTTTGGCTTCAGCCCGAAGTTTATGAAAGATATCCTGGAGCAGTATGAACTCTGGTATGAGCCGATTAAGGAAATTTGTAAAAATGCCGGTTTTCAGAAAGTTAAAGATATCATGCAGACCCCTTCATCCGGAGAATTTGTAAAAGACGATGCCAATTTAGGTGAAGCCATTCATCAACTTATAATGGGACACCATCAATCTCTTCTGGTGACACAGAAAAAGAATATTGTCGGGATTTTACGACTAACAGATGTTTTTAGAGAAATTTGCAAAAGACGGAAAGATTAGTTGATGAAAACTTTAATTTGGGACGTCTCCTCTTAGGCGCATTGCCGGATTTACCTGGGGTTTCTGTTCTCTGCAGAATTGGATTTAAGCTGAGTCTGTTTATTGATTCTCTTGCATTTAAAGAGACCGGTACTAACTTGTTATTCGATGAAAGACTAGAAATTATTCCGGGTTCAGCTGCCTAGAAATTGCAGGAACTCCTATCCTCATTCCGGGTTAAGATCTGGGATCCTGGATTTGTACAAAGGCAGCAGACTGACCAAAAGGGCAATTATAATGACACGTTCAGCAAAAAGAGATGGAAGTATGCTGTTTAAAGATAATCAAAATTTTTGTGATACAATTATACAGATGACTGTCGCTTGCGTCGCTTCACTGGATAAAGCTGGACGTATCGTTGAATTCCAATCCTATCTGGACAAAATTCCTCCCAAAAAAGGTCTCTCATTTATTGGAAAACAGTGGATTAAAATTTTTGTACCCGATGAAAAAGAAAACTTTACGGAAACATTTTTTGAGAATGTCGATTCGTTACCCAGTGCGGCAAATGAAACATCCAAAATATTAACATCCTATGAGAACGAATTGTTCATTGAGTGGAATTTCATTAAAGTTGAGGCCTCAGTTGATACTACTGCGGGTATACTGGCAGTTGGAACAGACATGACCAGGCACATAGAACTTGAACAGCAGCTTCAGCATGCCGACAGGCTTGCTACAGTGGGACAGCTGGCTGCCGGGGTAGCACATGAACTTAACGGACCTTTGAACAATATTCTGGGATATGCGCAGTTATCCTCAAAACAACAGAATCTGCCCGAACAGGTTTATCAGGATCTGGACAATATTGTCCGATTTTCCCTGCATGCAAGGGAAATTGTGAAAAAAGTCATGCTCTTCAGCCGACAGTTACCGGCAGGACACGAGCGTGTTAATCTGAATAAAATAATTGAGGAAAGTCTGTATTTTACAGAACCATTATGCAGTTCGGAAAAATTAGAGATTCAATGCGATTTGGAAAAGAACCTGCCGGATATCAAAGGAGATTCTTCTCAACTTCGCCAGGTGGTTGTTAATCTTGTGGTCAACGCTGCACAAGCCATGTCTGATAAACAAGGACTGGTCACTGTGCAGACGATGAGGGAGTCTAAAAACAAAGTCTCAATGGTCGTCAGGGATACCGGATCGGGTATGTCCCCTGAAACACTTGAACAGTGTTTTATTCCGTTTTTTACAACCAAAGATGTCGATCAAGGTACAGGCCTGGGTCTGTCTGTGGTTCATGGAATTGTAAAATCCCACAACGGTGCCATCCATGCGCACAGCACTCTGGGGAAAGGCTCCAGTTTCCATGTAACCTTTCCGGTTAATTCTGAAAAAGGAGAGGACAATGGCTGAAAGCAAATCAGATGACGCGTATAAGGTTCTCATTGTTGATGATTCTTTACAGACTTTGGAAGTGATCCAGAGAAATCTTAATGCAAACGGGTATGATGCATATACCTGCAGGAGTGTCCGGGATGCAGTGAGGTTCTTGTCGGAAAGCACTATTGATATTGTTATCACCGATTTTAAGATGCCCAGGCAAAGTGGTCTGGATTTGATCCGGCATATTCGCAACAATTTTAAAGACATCGAAATTATTATGATCACAGGATATCCGGATATTGAAGATGCAGTGCAGGCCATAAAAGACGGCGCAGATGACTATCTTGTAAAACCTTTTACCGATGCAGAACTTTTCGATGCTGTTCAAAGAATGGTGGAAAAGCTTAACAACCGGCGGACGGTTGAATCTAAAGACAAATTGGCAAAGACATACGGCCTGATTGGAAAATCAAAAAAAATGCAACATGTTTTCCATCGGATCGAAAAAGCAGCATCAACAAATGCAACGGTCCTGATTTCCGGTGAAAGCGGTACAGGCAAAGAAATTGTTGCAAGAGCGATTCATTACAATAGTGAGCGAAGAAGAGCGCCCTTTGTGCCCGTTAACTGCACAGCCATTCCAGACACTCTTTTGGAAAGTGAATTGTTCGGACACGTGAAAGGCGCTTTTACAGGAGCCAAAGAGAACCGAAAAGGATTTTTCCAAATCGCAGATGGCGGAACCATCTTCCTGGACGAAATAGGAGATGCCAGTCTCAGCATGCAAAGTAAACTGTTGCGGGTTTTACAAAACAAGGAAATCCGTCCTGTGGGTTCCCCTCAGATACTGCATGTCAATACTCGGGTTATTGCTGCAACACACAAAAACCTTTTAGACCTGATTAAAAAAGACTTATTCAGAGAGGACCTTTACTACCGGTTGAATGTAATAGATGTAAATGTACCGAATCTAAGTGAACGCGGTGATGACATATTATGTTTACTCAATTATTTTGCAAAAAAGTTCTCAAATGAAATGAATTGCAGGATGCCTGTATTCTCTGACAACGTATTAAAGGCAATAAAAAACCATGCTTGGCCAGGGAATGTGAGAGAATTGGAAAATTTGATCCAGCGCCTTGTGGTAATTGTGGATAGTGATGTTATCCAAACAGCAGACCTGCCCGACGCAATGCGGTTTAGTGCATCAAGCACTGCAGACGGCAGCTTGAAGCTGGAAAATGTAATTTTAAGCCATATTCAGCAGGTGTTGACTAAAACAAAAGGTAACAAAACCAAGGCTGCAAACCTCCTTGGCATTGATAGAAAAACGCTGAACTCAAGGCTTAAAAAAACTGAGGATTCAGGGAATTATGGATAGACATAATCGTCAGAAGGAGCTTATGGCAATTGACAATCGGGAGGGAAACCTATAGCGTAATGCTGTTTTCAGGAGTAAATCATGGGGGCAAGTGATTTGAAGCAATATTCCTTAGTGTTTGGCCGGGCTCTTCTGGGAGCCTGCCGTGATCTTATGCCAATCATCATGGTAATTGCCGTGTTCCAGGTCTTTGTCGTGCGGCAGCCGTTTCCGGAACTCTTATCGATTATCACAGGATTAGGACTTGTTATCATGGGCTTGGCGCTTTTTGTTGTCGGCCTGGACATCGGGCTATTCCCGCTTGGTGAAACTCTGGCTGAAGAATTTGCACTCAAAGGCAGCCTTTTCTGGTTGATCGTATTTGCCCTTGCCCTGGGATCCGGAACAACGATTGCGGAACCTGCCCTCATTGCTGTGACCCGCGAGGGTGCAAAAGCCATAGCTGAAGCAGGGCTTATTGACAACCTGCCGTCATCCATAGAAAATTATGCGTTTGGCTTGAGGCTCATCGTTGCGTTGTCTGTTGGATTTGCAATCGTTCTCGGTGTATTGCGTATATTGAAGGGCTGGTCTCTGCCGATGTTGATTGTATCCGGTTACGTTCTAGTAATGCTGATGACGCTTATCGCCCCTAAGGAAATCATCGGACTGGCCTATGATTCAGGTGGTGTTACCACCTCAACAGTCACCGTTCCGCTTGTCACCGCTCTTGGTGTTGGATTGTCACGCAGCATCCGGGGCAGAGACCCTTTAACGGATGGATTTGGCCTTATTGCACTGGCGTCACTTACGCCCATGATTTTTGTAATGCTTTTTGGATTGGTGACAACTTAGAAAATGGATATTCTTTTTAATCCCATATCACTGCTGCTGGCCACTGCCAAAGATGTTATTCCGGTTCTATTGCTCCTGGTTATATTTCAGCGTTTTGTGCTCAAACAGCCGATCCCAAGGCCGACCAGAATCCTTGCTGGTTTTGTTGCAGTTTTAGTGGGCATGACCTTTTTTCTGACCGGTCTGGACCTTGCTCTTTTCCCGATCGGCAGAACCATGGCACTTCAGTTGGCCGAGAATGCTCAACAGGGAGGAGTAACAACCTGGTTATCATACGGAAAGGTGTATCTTTTTGCCTTCCTTGTTGGGTTTTCCACCACCATTGCAGAACCTTCTCTCATTGCCGTGGCCCACAAGGCCAACGAGGCCTCACGCCAGGCCATATCTGCCTGGGGCCTTCGAATTGCGGTTGCCCTCGGTGTTGCTGTGGGGATAACGCTGGGCACATTTAGAATTGTAACCGGAACGCCGCTCTATCTTTATATTATGGTGGGATACGTCCTGGTGGTTATTCAAACTTATTTCGCTCCAAAAATGATTATTCCATTGGCCTATGATTCCGGTGGCGTTACAACATCGACGGTTACTGTTCCGCTTGTTGCAGCGCTTGGTCTGGGGCTGGCCTCGAATGTTCCCGGCAGGAGCCCGGTTATTGACGGATTCGGACTAATCGCGTTTGCCAGTCTGTTTCCAATTATAAGCGTCCTGGGCTACGCTCAGTTAACTCAATGGAAAGTTGAACGAAAAAATCGTAAAATGTATAAAGATAAAACCCGGCCATAAGCTTGATGCTGAATACGCAAGGCCCCGGGTGAAAAAGAAAGGAAGCTTAATGGTATATAAATCAATTATTGCAATGGTCAAACCCAATTTGACCGACAACGTTGTTGCCTCAGCAAAACAGGCCGGTGCCACCGGTGCAACAATCATAGCGGCCTCCGGCACAGGCGCCCACGAGGCTAAAACATTTTTCGGTCTCAGCCTGGATGTCCGAACGGATGTCATCATTTTTATAGTAGGAACAGACGACATTGATTCTGTTCTTTCAGCGATTCATACAGAAGGACAGTTCAGTGAACCCGGAACCGGTATCGCCTTTGTTTTAGGAGTGGAGAAGACCATCGGTTTTGAAAGCCAGCAATCAAAACAGCGGCAATAATCGCCGCTGTTGTAAGAATTAAAAAAACAAATAAGCGGCATTTTTTGAAGGTTTTTCAGTCTTCTCAATAGTGTCAAGAGACATAACAACCACATCATTGCCATCCAATTTATCAAGGTTTACAACACCGGTCAC
>JANQLH010000006.1 GCA_028280735.1 SAR324 cluster bacterium
TACTTTCGATACAAAGCGGGTAGGGAAGTATACGAGAGTGGCTTTATTGAAAACTATATATTGCCGATCTTATATCCATCAGGATTAACACGTGAGATTCAGATTATACTTGGCACTGCTGTAATTGTTATCAACCTGTTTGTTTATCTGTTTGCTTTTAGAAATAACCTTCGCTCGTTGCTGTGCGATAGATGATTAATAATCGAAAATCATTAATCATACCAACCGGTAAGCAATTGGATGCCATCGCGCGTTCCCTATATATTAGATATTTATAGACTATACCATATACAAGAAGCACATCCGGTAGACATGAATTCAAAGCGCCTAGAAGGTAAAGGAGGGATTGTTACATAAACGTTTATTCATTTTTAATGTTGTAATTCTAGGTTTATTACAATTTGATCCTAATCTTGCAATACCGTCATAACAGGAGAGATAAATGAATTTAAAACGTAAAGTTCTCGAATATCTGGACAAAAATCCGGAAGCAACCAGTACCCAACTGCGAGAAGAGTTCCCGCAAGCCAGTAAAAAGTCTCTTTGGAACTATTCCGGTCAATGGAAAAAACAAAAAGGTAAAGGAGAGGAAGGTGCGCTGAAAAGTATAAGAAAACAAGTTTTCAGCTTTTTTGAAAAAAACCCCCAAGCCAGTCTTAAAGATCTAAAAAAGGCCTTTCCACTGGCTAATACTATCTCTATCAGCAACTACCGATATCAATGGAAAAAACAGAAATCAAACACGGGGAAAAAAGTGAGTATAAAAGATCAAGTATATAACTTCTTAAAAGATAATCCAAAAGCCACTTTTGGTGAGCTCAAAAACGCATTGTCCCATATCAAGCCTTCTTCAGTAAGTGCCTATCATTCACAATGGAAAAAAGGTCCACAAGAAAAAGCGAAACCCGGAAAATCCAAATTAACAAAACAGGGAAAACCGGGCAGAAAACCCAAGAATAAAGTAGAGAACCAGGATAATGAAAAGGAACTGGTAAAAGCATTACAAGCTACGATTGAAGCCCAAAAAGTCACTATCGATGCCATGAAAACACAAAACTCACTGTTAAAGGAAAAACAGACTGCCGTGATGAACGAGTTGGAGGGGCTTAGTGATATTCAACTTGACGAATTGAAGAGGATAATGAGTACCTACATTAAAGGGATGAGAAAGTTATAGCCCAATGCTTCAATTTAGTGTCAACAATCTTGCCACAACAATTCAACAGTTGGCATTCACCGAGAATTATAACAATTGAACCGGCTCTCGGTGATCCCGCCGTAACACCTTTTTTTCAAATCGCATAAAATGTGGATTTTTGGTTAATTTGTATTTTTTGAATCAGAATGTTTGAAACTTTTACAAGGTAAGATTCGAATTTGCAAAACATTAATCCCATAGAGTATAAATTCGAATATTATCGTTTATTGTATTGGAAAGAACAGCCTTGTAATTAGTGCCTGAACGAAAAGTCGCTAAACCTTTATCCAGCCTTGTGCCAGATACCGGTATTCAGCAGGAAGAGTAACCTGCTGTCAGCCGTCAGCTTTTAGCTTAAGGAATTACAAAAATAAGCAAAAACTGGCTGAGAGCAGAAAGCACATTAGTTCAAAACGAAATCAAGCATCAGCCAAGAGAGAAGGCGCGATGTGCAGAATCTTTGAATGTGCCCTACGGAGAATATCTGTTAGGTTTGTTGTCACCCTGGTCGAGCTGGCGGGCTGTCGTTTCTGAGATTGGACTGTCTGTCGTTGTTTGATATTCAGTTAAGTCGGTATCGTTGGTAAAAAACCAACGCTGTTTAATAGTACATACATGGATTGTTATTAACTCTGATAGTATGAAGGGGAGGATAAATGTCCGAAACATGGTTTCGATTAAAATCCAAGGTCAAGTCTGGAAGCCTGAAGGTGTTGAAAAATTTGCCGCTTTCAAATCGTATTTTCAAAAGTATTCAGTCAGTGCCATTTGTCCAAAAAAAGATAAAGAAAGGGATCGATGGCATCATGGACGACCTATACAAGTCAATCAGGCCCTATAAAGACGGTTTTAAGACAAATACCAAATTGCCGGTAAACGGAAGGGCAAGAGACGAAATCCTGAAAGAAATGGAAAGTATGCGAAAACACGAGGACGATCGCTGGAAAAATGGATTTGTTTCGGGAGCGGTCTACCATGGAGATAAAGAGCATATTGAGTTTCTTAACAATGTCTATGCTCTTCATTCCCAGACAAATCCTCTTCATTCGGATCTATGGCCCAGCGTAACGAAATATGAAGCTGAGATTGTATCAATGACGGCAAACATGATGAACGCTGAAAAAACGGATGATGCGATTTCAGGTACCGTTACCTCCGGAGGGACAGAGAGTATATTGCTTGCTATGAAAGCCTATAGGGATAGAGCAGAAAAAATAAAAAAAATCACCGACCCTGAAATGATCGTTCCTGATACTGCACATGCCGCTTTTGACAAGGCTTCACAGTATTTCAAAATAAAAATGAGGCATGTTCCTGTTAATGAGGATTTTAAGGCAGATATAACAGCGGTTAGAAAAGCGATTAATGAAAATACGATAGTAATTGTTGGTTCGGCACCGGGCTTTCCCCATGGCATCATTGATCCGATAGAGGAGCTTTCGGAATTGGCCAGAGAGCATGATATTGGATTTCACACTGATGCCTGCCTGGGAGGTTTCGTGTTGCCTTGGGCAGAAAAGTTGAGGTATTCGGTGCCGACGTTTGATTTCAGACTGCCGGGAGTAACATCCATGTCGGCGGATACACACAAGTATGGATATGCATCGAAAGGAACTTCGGTGGTATTATACAGAGGCAAGGAGTTGCAGCATTTTCAATACTATAAAACAGCAGATTGGACCGGTGGCCTTTACTTTTCTCCAACCTTTGCAGGAAGCCGATCTGGAGCTCTTAGCAGTGCATGCTGGGCAGCCATGCTTTCAATCGGAGAGCAGGGATACCTGGATGCTACCAAACGTATAATGGAATCCGCAGAAGTAATCAAATCAGGAATTAGAGAAATAGATGAATTAAAATTGATGGGTGATCCCTTGTGGGTGATAGCATTCACTTCAGACAATTTGAACATCTATAAAATAATGGATTACATGACAGAGAGAAAATGGAATCTGAACGGATTGCAAAATCCGTCTTGTGTCCATATCTGCGTTACTTTACGGCATACTCAATCCGGAGTGCCGGAACAATTTATTAAGGATCTGAAAGCAGCAGTATCGTATGTAAAGAAAAATCCGGGTTTTAAAGGCAGTATGGCACCTATATATGGAATGGTAACCAGTTTGCCGGACAAAGATATTGCCGAGGATTTTTTCGATAGTTACCTGGATATGCTTTATACTCCTTGAGGCAAATGCTTCCATCATGTAGAAAGGTTCAGATAGAAAATAATTCTCCGGTGAAGATAGACTGTGTTAATGGCAACTAACGGATAATCATCGCCAAGATCATCAAATAAAGGTCAAAAATGAGTAAAGTTAGAGGTATGTTAAATCTTAAAGAACTATCTCAAATGGCTAATGACGGATCTATCGATACAGTTTTGGTCGTGTTTGCCGATCATTACGGCCGACTAATGGGCAAGCGATTTGATGTGGATTTTTTTATTGATTCGATTGCAGAAGAGGGCACCCATGGATGCACTTATTTGCTGACGGTTGATATTGAAATGCAGGTTATTGAAGGCTATGAATATGCCAACTGGGAACAAGGGTACGGTGATTTTCATATGGTTCCTGACTTTTCAAGCCTGCGTTTGGCAAGTTGGTTGGAAAAAACTGCAATGATCCAGTGCGATCTGAAGAACAACTCCGACCATTCACCTGTACGACAAGCGCCCAGGACAATACTGACCACGCAAGTTATGCGGGCAAATGATGATGGATTTTCCGTAATGGCCGCGTCCGAGCTTGAATATTATTTGTTCGAAAACTCCTATAAAGAAGCTTTTGCCGATAATTATTCAAACTTGAAACCAGTGGGTTGGCACATAGAGGATTATCATACCCTGCAAGGAACCAGGGGTGAGTTTTTTCATGGTGCGGTACGCAGGCAATTAAGAGATTCCGGAGTTCCGGTCGAGAATACAAAAGGTGAAGCCGGGGTAGGCCAGCATGAATTGAACGTCAGATTCGCCGATATCTTAACCATGGCGGACAGACATGTTGTATTCAAGCAGTGTTTAAAGGAGGTCGCTGATCAAAAAGAGGTATCTGTTACTTTCATGGCAAAACATACCATGGATGATTCAGGCTCCAGCTGCCACATTCATATCAGTCTGTTTAAAGACCAAAACAATGCATTTATGGGGAATGAAGATTTTGAAGGAATAAATTGCTCTCCTTTGTTCAAATGGTTTTTGGGAGGATGGATGCATTTTTTACCTGATGTGATGGTCTTTTATGCCCCAACGATCAACTCCTATAAACGATATCAATCGGCTTCCTGGGCTCCGACACGTATTGTGTGGAGCTATGATAACCGAACAGCCGGATTTCGTATTGTGGGCAGCGATCAAAGCTTACGGATTGAATGCCGCATCCCCGGTGCCGACTGCAACCCTTATTTGGCTTTTGCCGCATCCCTGGCGTCCGGTCTTCAAGGGATTAAAGACAAAATTGAGCCTCCTCCGATTTATAATGGGGATGGCTATTCGGCAGATCACTTGCCCCTGGTGCCGGCCACTTTGCGAGATGCACTGGATAATTTCAAAAACAGTTCGTTTGTCAAGGAGTCTTTTGGAGACGATGTTCATAAACACTACCAACATTTTTTCCAAAAGGAGATTGACCTCTATAATAATGCCGTCACAGATTGGGAACGGAAACGATATTTTGAACAGATTTAGTCGATGTGTGAACTGATGAAGAAAGCTCCCTTAATTGGTCTAACCACTCACGGAAAAAACGAAAAAGGGTCATTCCATATTCCTGCACCATACATAGAATGTGTCCGTAACGCAGGAGGCATCCCTCTGTTGATTCCTCCCGGGGAGAAAAATCTTGAGCAACTGTTAAATGTAGCTGATGGATTTATCTTTAGCGGGGGAGGGGATATTTCGCCTGAATTGTACGGTGGAAAGCATCATCAGTCCATATACGGGATTGATGATGCAAGGGATGAAATGGAATTGGCGCTGGCGCGTTTAATTTTGCATTCGAAAACCCCAACACTTGCCATCTGCAGAGGAATGCAAGTGTTTACCGTTGTCTTGGGAGGCACACTGAAGGACGATATTCTGGAAAATCCTCCGGCAGATATCAAACACAGAAATCCGAAATTTAAACCTTCGATGCACACTGTCACTGTGGGTAATCCTTCCGAAATATCTCAAATACTAGGATCCAAGCATATATCCTGTGCTTCAGTGCACCATCAGGCAGTGAATGATCTTCCACCGGAAACCAAAATAGTTGCGCGTGCCCCTGACGGAATAATTGAAGCGCTGGAATTCAAAAATTATCCTAATATTGTGGCTGTTCAGTGGCACCCTGAAATTACGGCAGCAGAAGATCCTATTCAGCAACGTTTGTTTGACGATTTGGTAAAAAGAGCCGGTAACCAATAATGTGGAGAGAAGCATGAGATTAAAAAACAAAGTGGCGTTAATCACCGGAGCTGCCAGCGGCATTGGCAGAGAGACAGCACTTTTGTTCGCAAGGGAAGGTGCAAGGATTGTTGCCTGTGATG
>JANQLH010000035.1 GCA_028280735.1 SAR324 cluster bacterium
CGCTTGGAAGGTCAAAATACTATGTGAAAACAAGCTCACAGGTGTAACAATCGTGAAGAGCACAAATGCCGTTCCGATATAAATGGCGAGTTTCTCCAAAAATAGTGAGAATTCGGAAAAAAGGCTTCGCAAATACAAATAAAAAAGAGGTGCGCTAATATAGACTGTCAAGTATTCAAACTTCTGAAGTAATTCCCAATTAAAGTCCGGGAACATCAATATAAGGATGCGTTCGCCTGTGCAGATTTCTCTTAAAGCAGTTGTGAAACTAACCAGGGAAAACAAGAGTGCCGTTTTCTCCTTTTTACGCATGAAATAGATAGCCAGATGGTAGGCACCTATAACCAGCAATGCACCAAACAAAAAGATCTCAAAACTCAAAATTCGTTCCCTGAGCCTGGAGATGGATTGTTCGGTCCCTAATAAAACAGATCCCCAGAGACCTCCTTTTTTATGATGGAAGTTTGACACCTGAATGATAATTGTGTTTTCACCCGGTTTAAGACGAATCACAGAGGTTTGCGGATAATACCGGGGTTTCATCTCTTCACGGGATTTCCCCACCACTCCGCTTTTGAGAACCATTCTATCATTGAGCCATAGTGTGCAGGCTGTGGCGCAATCGACAAATTTTATCGCATAAAAATCACTGACCGGGGTCACCTTAATTTTCAAACGAAAAGTCGCAAATCCATGTCCATCCAGGGCTTGGCCGTTTACTACCTTTCCGTTCCAGATATGCGGGATTTTTATATAATCAAGATTTGCTTTGTAAGAAGGATTGTGAAAGTCACTCGGAAGAAGCAGCTGATTCCAATAGAATTCCCATTCTCCGTCCAGTTTCAATGGATCATTCGTTTTAAAATCCCATTTCTGAAGGTCCATCACCCCTTTGACAGCCCGGGGAGGAATGTGAAATCCCGATTCCTGCCTGGTGCAAGAAATCAAAAGACAAAAACAAATAAAGCCAAGAATCAGCAATACTATTAACGGCTTCCATACTTTTGCTGGTTGATTCGGCAAAAAGGTCATGGTTTCACATGAATGGTCATTGGTTAATCGGAACGGAAATGATGATCTGACGCGAGAAACCCTTTATATTTTTACAACAAATGGGAATATCTTACAAGAATGCAGAAATTCGTAAGATAAATAATATGAATTATTTCTCGCTATCTGAGGACATATTGCAGGTTGACAATAGACAAACTCAAGTTAAATACATCTGAGCTAATTGGTGTCTGAACGAAAGTCGCATGGATTTATGCCGAATCGTATTGTACCGGTAAAGATTTCACTTGACGATCAGAATGCAATCGCTGTCAGCGATCGGCCGGTTTTTGCTTATCTCTGTATTGCCATAAGCTGACAGCACATTCATCGTCAAGTTGAATTCCGGTATCCGGCACGAGGCTGGATAAAAGCCTGTACTTGTCAGGCCGGAAAGGCTAAACAAACCCTGAAATGTATTTATAAAAAAGAAAACAATATCATAACATTTTATCGTTTTCACGCCCTGATCACGGCTATTTATGAAAAATGTCCAATTTCAGAGTTCACTACCTAATGGTGACAATGCTTTTAGCCGCAGGATAAGTGTCAACCATGTAGTAAGCCCTGGCTTTACCCTGGAAATCGACCCCTTCCAATGAAATCCGTACCGTTCGAACATATCCGTCACTGTCGGCATTGACTTTGGTGGCGTCGATGTACTTGACGGGAACAGGCCGGCCGGTTTCTTCACTTACCAAAAGGATGCTGTGTACGTGATCTGCTTGTTTCAGTGATTCTCCGGAGATCTTTGCCTGCACCAGGTCTTCCTCGGCCATAAACGTTACGTCTCCCTTTAGGCCAGGTCCTGAAGTGATGCCGTCCCTGAAGAGATTGTAGTCGGTACCTCCGAAAATAAACATACGACCTGTATCAAATTCGGACATTCCCAACAACTTCAGGAAAGTTCCGTAAAATTCAATTTCATCACAAGCAACAACCGCATTCATGGCTGTATATCCCAAAGATCTTCCTGATTGAGGATCCACCTTACCGGCAATTCTAAAAAACTCAATCGGCATATCCCATGATCCGTTCATGTCCAGTAAAACACCGTCATAGTTGTAAAAGGTTACAAGACCATGATCATAATGAAGCAACATGGGAAACCGAACTTCCAAGGAAGGATCAATCACGGTTTCATCGGTTTCTCCCAGGAGCTTTCCTCCAATTCCCCAAACGATGGCGGTATTTTCGTTCGCTTCCACAGTTCCCAGGATGTAATGCAACGAATCATATCCGATCTGGTTGTAGCTTGGCAGGATTGAAGGATTGGCCGGAGCCAGACGACTGATTTCGATAATGGAGGACGGATCACCAGGCGTTTCAGGAACCTTGAACGGCATGTCCATACCCTTTCTGGGTCTGACTTTAAAGGTAAAGGTCTGATCAAACTGCCCACCCGTATCACCTCCAAAGAATTTTAACCCAAATCGGCTCAAATCTCTTTTATATTGGCCCCTGATCCGTATGGAAATTTCTCCTCCCTCGGGTGAGGTCCAGGATTCTTGGGGAACCAATGTTAAAAACTGGAAATTAGCTGAAGTGTCCACTTTACCCGGCTTGGCTCCGTTAAAATCCACTTTGACAGTCTCACGTTCAATGGCAGTCTTAATGGTATCCCCGTTTTCCCTAACAAAGAGGGTAAAACTAAGCGGTTGATTGGCATCGATTTCCGATGGGGAGGTCAATTCCAGACTGCCAAACGCGGATGTATAAAAAAGGAATTCGCCCTCATTTGGCAAATCTTCGTTCGGGCCCTGAATACTCTTCGGATCAGCCTGGCCGGCCTCACTCAATGGATAATCATAAGGAACGAAAAAGATACCGCCATTTTCACCGGCAATATAAACACCGTGTTTACCGAGACCTGGCGAGCCATTGATATCATTTCTCACTTCGTCTATCAATTGATAAGCCCACCGCAGGGTTCCATCGGGATTCAAGCAATACAAACGACCTTCCCCGGAACCGAAGTAAATATTACCGTTCCCGTCGATGGCAGGTGATGATCGGATCGGTTCTTTGGTATCGAAAGCCCAGACCTCTGTTCCCGACTCCGGGTTCAAGGCGTAAACCGTTCCATCCGTCGAGGCTTGTATGATAGTGCCATCCTTCAGTTGCGACGGGCTGGAATAGATATGGTCGCGTGTTCCGAATTTCCAGATCTGAAAACCATCATTCTGACCAAACGCGCGAACAATTCCATCATACCCTCCTATAACGACAGCACCTTTGGGATCGTCATTTGTCAACATTGCCGAAGCCGCATTGGTTCCAAAACCACCGTTGGTCCATTCCGTGTCGCCACTGTGGATATCAAAAGCATACACATTTTTAAGAGCCATGAAATTTGATCCGGTGAAAATTCTCCCGGTTTTAGCATTGACAGCTGGAAGCGACCACCCCATTTCATTGATGATAAACTGATTGTCCCGCTCACCTGTATCCCGGTTTAGCTGGTATATTAAATAATTATCATTGGGAGCCAGGATCGATCCGTCCGGCAACATGGCTATGTTACCTTCAAACCAATCCAGGTTATACGTTTGTACATCGAATTGTTCGGTGACCTCCTGCGGTGTATGAGCTCTGAACTTCCAAAGGACTTTGCCGGTGTCGCGATCAAAGGCATAAACATGGGCATCACCGGAACCAACATAAACCTTCCCCTGGTCGTCCAAAAGAGCTGATGAGTCGATGATCTCCCCGGTCAGGGTTTTCCATTTTAAACTACCATCCTCCCTGATAGCATAAAAATACTGATCCGCTGATCCTATGTATGCCGTGCCCTCCTGATCAATTACCGGAGAACTGAAGATTCCTTTACCCGTTTTAAACTCCCAGGGTTTGAGATCGGACTTCTGAGGTTTTACCAGGCTGCGACCATTTTGCAGAGCGTTCCCCCTGAATTTCGGCCACGGACTGGCCGGGTCGAGCGGCACGGAGTAAGTAAAACGACCGTTATCCGCTGCGATTTGTGAATCATCTTGAAGCGGAGTGAGTTTGTAATCAGTGAAACTTATGTTTTTGGATAAAATAAACAAAACCACAATTGCGATAAACGCGTATAAAACATGCCTTTTTTTAAATCGATACTTTGAAAGTAACCCCATATTGCTCTCCTGAAATAAATAAACGACGATTTAGTAATTCTCAGCTTGATAAATAAACGATGATTTAGTAATTTGTCAATATTCAATTAAAACCCGGAGATTAATGGAAAAACAACGTGCAAGAACCAGTAAAGAAAAAGAAATCAGGCGCTTAAAACTGTTGGAATCTGCCAGAAAAATCTTTTCAAAAAACGGATTTCAAGACACAAAAATTAATATGATAACTGAGCATGCCGGGTTGAGCCCTGCGGCATTCTACCTCTATTTCAAAAGCAAGATGGAGGTGTATCGCTTGCTGTCCATAGACGGAACCAGGATCTTAAAAAGTATGATCTTCGAGGCACTGTGCTCTGAGCAGGGAGATTGCGTACAACAAATTAAAGCATTTTCCGGGGCATATTTTGAATTCTTTCTCAAAGAACGTGAATATTATGAAATTATTGCTGTTCATCACCTGGGACAGAAGGTCTTTTTTGAAAACATGAATCTTGTTCCGCAACTGGAAACATTGAGTCTGGAGCTACTAAAAACCCTGGCTGAAGTCATTGAGGAGGGAGTCAGACAACAGTTGCTGAAAAAATGTGATAGCTGGAATACGGCCGTTACATTGTGGGGAATGATGGATGGAGTGTTGTTGTTGGAAGTGCGAAAAACCACCGGGTATACCAAAACGGACATAAAATCCCTGCATAACCGGTTTCTGGAACTCTGCCTTGATGCGTTAATGGTTTGAATCAGTTACCCGGCAGCCGAGATAGAATTTTTCATTTTTTTATAATTTCCACGGGGCCAACCAATGTCATGAGCCAATACCTGGTATTGCAGGTAAAATTCCCGTAGCTCCAACCCTTTGGGACTTTGAATAGGGCAACTGATTCATTGGCCAGGCCTTTAAACGTGTAAGTTACAGGTTCTCGGAGCAGGTTTTCAAACTCGGGTTTGCTTACGGGATGAACTTCCTCCGGCTCACTCCACTTCCCACTTTGATATTCCTGGATGACAAAGGTTCCTCTCAAATACCTGATTCGAACCAAATCCCTGTAAAATCCCATTTCCTCTATTTGGTAAACCCCAACCAATGATTTTGGTAAAACCCCGGCATGGCTGCTTTGAGCAGACAACACGCAGACTGTTGCAAGCAAGCAAAAAACAAGGGTCATTTTAAACTTTTTGTTCATCATTCCGAGTTGGTCCTCTTTGATTGCCGGATTAAACATACCGTTTTTGTTGTTACAGGTTACCTGCATTGATGGTGCACTGGCAAACCCCGAATGAAGAAGAGCGAAAAGAGTTCCGTGTATATCGGCTTTTTCCGGCAGGCGTTTCGGCAAAAAAAAACAGCATCGACAAACAAATCTGATCAAGTTACTTTTTTTCATAAATAGACTTGACCCGACTATAACTTCATAGTTTAGAGTTAAATTTATGAAAAGGTATCGAATCACGGAATTAGGACGGCGTTTTGGGCTTTCGCGCTCAACCCTGTTGTATTATGACCGAATTGGATTGCTGAAACCAAGCGGACGAACACAATCTGATTATCGGGTTTACACCCGGGAAAACCTGGTCAGACTTGAGCGTATCTGTTTCTTTCGAGAAGCAGGTCTTAGTTTGGAAGAGATCGCCCGACTGTTGGATAGCGACCATCATAAGAGCTCGATTCTTGAAAAACGGCTTCGGGAAATCGGCCAGGAGATTGTCGCTCTTAAATCCCAGCAGCGACTCATCGCAGGCATACTCAAAACTGTCACTGATGAGTTCAATGCATCCGGCCTCGACAGGGAGCTTTGGCTGGGTTTACAAAAAGCCTGCGGATTGGACGAGGCAGCGTTAAAGGATTGGCACCTGGAGTTTGAACGAAGGGCGCCCAATGCACATCATGACTTTCTGTTAAACCTGGGTTTGAGTGAAAAAGAAGCAATCCAGGTCAGAATGCTTACAAAAAGTATGGAGGACAATACAATCAGAATGAAATACTTCTACGAACTATTTGAAAAGCTTCCTCGCCAGGGACCTGGTAGCAGGGAAAGCACCCTCAAAGCACTCGGTCTGCTCGGCGACTTGCCCCCAAACCCGAAAGTTCTTGATATCGGCTGTGGAAGCGGTTTGCAGACATTGATTCTGGCCGAGGAGCTTAAAACAAAAATCCTGGCAATAGATAACCACGGACCTATGCTTGAGCACCTGCAGGAGTCGGCAAGGCAAAACTCTCTGGATATTGAAACCCGTGAGTTGTCCATGATGGATCTGCCTTTTGATGCCGACACATTCGATCTGCTTTGGGCAGAAGGCTCGATCTTCATCATCGGACTGGTACAGGGATTAAAAGAATTTCAAACCTACCTGAAGCCGGGTGGTTTTCTCGCCTTTAGCGAGATGTGTTGGTTTGAGAACAATCCCCCGGCTGCGGCCCGGGAATATTTTAACAATGTTTATCCCGACATCAGGACTGCGGATGAAGTCTGTTCACTCCTATCCGATCATGGCTACGAGCTGATTGAACACTTCAATCTGCCGGATAGCGCATGGTGGGACGATTATTACACACCCATGCTTGAACGAATGGAGGAGTTAAAGCTCAAAAACGCCGATGTGGCCGAGGCGGAAGCAGTGTATGCAAGCTGCTTGGCTGAAACAGAGATGTTCAGTCGCTATTCCAATAGCTATGGATACACTTTCTTTGTTGTACAAAAAAAGTGTATCCCCGGAACATAAACAGGGGATTGGAAAATCGCTGATCGATGAAGGCCTTTTCCTGCTCAAGGCTCAAGGAGCTAAAGGATGCATGCTGGTGGATGTTCCCGGATACTATTAACGATTTGGTTTTAAGAACCATCCGGACTTGTTTTACGAAGGCATCCCCCAGGAAGTATTCCATGTCTTGCCGTTCAGTAGTCCCCTGCCCATAGGAACCGTTCATTTCCATAATGGTTTTGGGGCTACGGAATAACAATTTCCCAATTCAAAAGAGAGCTGGGGTCGTGGCATTTCTGCCCCTCACTCTCATGAATAAATACGGGACTAAACGAATGTAATGTTGTCGGTTTAAACCAACAGTCTAATACCGATCAAATTCATTGGAGGAAGTATCCGTTTCATCCGCCAGATTGAGATCAAGGCCCGGTAGCTCTTTAACCTTTTTTTTATCCTTTCCGATAACATCGGATTCGATGACATTCCCGGCCGTGGACTTAACTCCCTGGTCTTCAATACCGGCAGGACGAGATATATTGGTAATGTATCTTGTTGTCTGGGCCTGAAAATCGCTGGAATCCTTAAGTTTGAAAAAACCGATAGAATGTTGAAGTTGTTCGGCTTGCGTGGACAGCTCTTCAGCGGTGGAAGACATTTGCTCGGTTGACGCCGCATTTTGCTGAATAACAAGATCCAATTGTTGAATGGCACTGTTGATTTGTTTAACACCGGAATTTTGCTCGTTGCTGGCAGCACTGATCTCCTGTACCAAATCGGAAGTTCTTTTGATGTCCGGTACAAGCTTGTTCAACATGGCACCGGCTTTTTCCGCCACATCCACACTGGAAGCCGACAATTCGGAAATCTCACCCGCCGCATTTTGACTTCTTTCCGCCAGCTTACGAACCTCAGCAGCAACTACGGCAAACCCTTTCCCGTGTTCACCTGCACGAGCGGCTTCTATAGCAGCGTTTAGTGCCAAAAGGTTTGTTTGCCGTGCAATCTCTTCAATAATGGAGATTTTGGACGCAATTTCCTTCATGGCCAATACTGCCTGTTCTACGGCTTTACCGCTTTCTTGTGCATCTTCGGCGGCGCTGGTTGATATTTTTTCGGTTTGATTCGAATTATCAGCATTTTGCTGAATATTGGAACTCATCTGTTCCATGGCAGCTGTGGTTTCCTCAACTGAACTTGCCTGACGATTTGCTCCCTGGGAAAGTTCATTAGCAGAGCTGCTGACCTCCTGGCTTGCGGATGCCACGTTACCCGAACCGGACCTGACATCGGTCAC
>JANQLH010000053.1 GCA_028280735.1 SAR324 cluster bacterium
AGGGCAAATTTGCCCTGATAACCCGGCACATCCATTTGACGCTCTGTGATATACCATGATATATTACAGAAAAACAAACGTGAGGGTAAAAATGCAAGAAATAGCAAAATTGTTTATGAATGGCAGAAGCCAGGCTGTGAGATTACCAGCAAAGTACCGATTTGATTGCGAGCAAGTATATATTCGCAAAGACTTAAAAACCGGTGATATAATCTTATCAAAAAAACCAAATACTTGGGACGATTTCTTTGAGTTGGCGAATTCCAGAGACGTTCCGGATGACTTTATGAATGACCGGCTCAATGAACCAATAGATGACAAAGACTTATTTTAGGTGAGTGCCATGTATATGCTAGATACCAACACGGCGAGCTATGTTATCAAAGGCACCCCTCCCCAAGTGCGGGAAAAGCTAAAAACTATCTCAATGTCTGACATATGTATTTCTGCAATCACGGAAGCCGAATTATTACGTGGTGTTGCGAAAAAACCGGAAGCTAAGAAGTTACCTTTGATTGTCAACGAGTTCCTGATTCGTGTAGAAATTATGCCCTGGGATTCTAAGGTTGCAAAAACGTATGGTAGCTTTTCCAACCAAATTGAGAGTGAAGGCCTGAATCTTGGTACGATGGATATGTTGATAGCTTCTCATGCCAAATCACTTGAATTTGTTCTTGTCACAAGCGACAAAGCATTTTTCAATCTAAATGACTATGTGAAGCTTGAGAATTGGACTTAATCAATATGATTACTGAACTTGCCATTTTGTCGTACTGAATTCTGAGATTCAAATCCAGATTGAGCTTTGTTTTCTTCAAAATTCATGATCGATAGCGTGACACACAAAAACCAACTTCTTATCACCTATCACCTCATCTACCCTTTTTTCGCAAGTTGGTTTCCTTGCATTTCGGGCTTCTTCTGCTACCATTCACGTTTTTTTGTTTTGATAATCAATTCAATAGGTAATTGTTTTTTAAAGACAAAATAACAACCCACGTTACCATTCGCATTTCTGAGAAAGCAAAAGAGAAAAAAAATATTGTTTGTTTCGAGGATAGATGTATAGGCTTTGACCGATTAACTAGCCGGATTCATTTTCCATCACTGGCCTGGTTTTTATTAAAAAGCAAAAGCTGTTTTAACACCCATTCAAGGAGAAAGCTATGGAAGCAGATTATGGTGCGCTGGCGTTGATACCGCCGGTGATCGCAATTATTTTGTGTTTTATAACCAAACGGGTACTCATTTCCCTCTTTGCCGGTGTTTGGGCGGGAGCGATCATTATCTCTTCCGGCAATCCCATTACCGGAATTACCTATTCTTTGTCGACCATTGTCAAATCAATGACAGATGAATGGAACGCAAATTTACTGCTTTTCAATATTCTGATGGGTTCCGGTGTAGCTTTGATCTGGCGTTTGGGAGGAAGTGCCGCTTTGACAAATTGGGCCAAAAAACGCATAAAAAACAGCCGTCAAGCCGGTGTTGGAGCCTGGTTATTGGGTATGTTGGTGTTTTTTAACGATTACGTTAACGCTGCAATTGTTGGAAATGCATTTCGTGATATTTTCGATAATCAAAAGATTTCCAAGGAAAAATTATCATATGTATTGGATTCCACGGCGGCCCCGGTGGCAACCTTTTTTATTTCCGACTGGATTGCTTTTCAAATCGGCATGATTCAGGCGGGTATCATTGCAGCCGGTATCACGGGTGTCTCGGCATTTTCAGGATTTGTACAATCGATTACCATGAATCTTTATTGTATTTTTGCCGTTCTGCTGGTGGGAATCATCGTCATTACCAGGAAGGATTTTGGCCCTATGTACAAAGCAGAGCAACGAGTCAAAACGACTGGCCAGGTTTTTTCCAACAATTCGTCTCCCATGATGGATGTGGCCAATGAACTGGGAGAAGCGGACGAATCCAAAGCCGCCCTTTCCACTTTTTTTCTGCCGATCATTGCTTTGGTCGGTGTTACAATATTTGGGTTTTGGTGGACCGGTAAAGGGGACGGCAGGACTATTGTGCAGATTTTGGAAAACTCCGCACCTGCCAAATCATTGTTGTGGGGAGCTTTTTACATGACGGCCACCGGATTTACCATCGCGATTGTTCGGCGAATCATGACCGTTTCTCAAGCGATGAACACGATTATTGACGGGATGAAACTGATGTTGATGGCTTGTGCGATTCTCGTGATGGCTTGGACATTGGGAAGTATTACCAAAGATATGAACCTGGCAGGTTATATCACGACCATGATCGGTTCTTCATTTCCTTTTGCCTTATTGCCGGTGTTGATATTCTTTTTTGGCATGTTCATTTCCTTTGCAACCGGTACGTCGTGGGGTACGATGACCATTCTGACACCTATTGCGATTCCTTTGACATATAGCATTACTGGTGATGCCACCACTGCCGTCTTGATGTCCGGAGTGGTGTTTTCCGGGGCTATTTTCGGAGATCATTGCTCTCCCATTTCCGATACCACAGTCCTGGCATCTATTTTTGCAGGTGCGGATCATATGGATCACGTTAAGACGCAAATACCGTACGCAATGCTTTGCGCCGGTGTGGCAATCTTGATGTATCTGATATACGGTTTTACGCAAACCACGTCGTTCATATTGATACCCGCCGGACTCGTCATTCTGTTTCTCTTAGCGAGTTCGCTTTCGGCATATTCACGGCGAAAATATGAAAGCGAGGGCATGACTGCCGAACAATCGGTAACCGTCTAAAGCGATCCGTGATTCAGCTTAAGATTGAAAAACTTTGAATAAAACGCAATTTATCACCATAGAGACATAAGCTCCACAAAGATAAAAGGATGGGATCAAACCTGCTAAGTGATCTCCGTGTCTCTGTGGTGACTTACTCCAGCGAAAAAACCGGATCGGCCGGAGTTGAAAATGCAGGATTCGCTTTATCCCAGGTTATTGATTGACCTAAAAAAATTGGAACACAATGCGGAAACCATCGGAGCTATGTGTAAAAAAAGGAATATCGATGTGATGATGGTGACCAAAGCGGTCTGTGGATCGCCCTCAATTGCCTCGGCAGTTACAAAAAAGTATGGCGGCTTCCTGGCCGATTCTCGCATTAAAAACCTGGTGAAATGCAAAAACATCCCCCTGCCAAAAGTTTTACTGCGCTTGCCAATGGCTTGTGAAATCGAAGATGTTATTCGCTTTTGCGATATCAGCCTCAATTCGGAAGTGAAAACGATTCATCTGCTGAACCGGGAGGCAATCAGAAACAAGAAAACCCACGGCATCATTCTAATGATAGACCTGGGAGATTTAAGAGAGGGAATCTGGCCGGATCAGTTAATGGATGCCGTCAGGGATGTGTTAAGTTTAAGTGCAATACAGCTGAAAGGAATCGGGGTTAATTTTAGCTGTTTGAGCGGGGTATTGCCGGAAATCGGAAGTTTAACAAGACTTTGTTATGCTGCGGAGGAAATTGAACAGCGCTTCAAGATCAAACTATCAATAATTTCAGCTGGTAATTCCAGCAGTATTCACCTGTTGACGAATGAGCAGCTACCCCGCAAAATAAACAACTTAAGGTTGGGAGAATCTATCTTGTTTGGTTGGGAAACCGCCTTCGGCAACAAAATTCCAAACACTTACCAGGATGCGTTTTGCCTGGAAGCGCAGTTCATAGAGATTAAAAACAAACCGTCTTTCCCCACAGGAAAGTCGGGAGTTGATGCTTTTGGCAACAAACCTCGCCTGATTGACAGGGGGATCCGCAAACGCGGCATACTAGGTATCGGAAGACAGGATGTCGAAGTTGATCGGTTGATTTCTTTTGATCAAAAAGTGGATGTAATAGGCTCTAGTAGCGATCATTTGCTGGTTGATCTGACCGATTCGGATAGTGACTATAAGGTAGGAGACATATTCAGATTCAATCTTGACTATGCCTCACTGTTAAGAGTTATGACATCGGATTATGTCAGGAAACAATACCTGGTTTAGGCCACGAATAGTCGATCGACGACTCTCCAAAATCGCTACTGAAAAGCAAAACCGTCGGTCGCGGCTCAAGAGTTCCTGCCTTATAAATACCCGGATTCAGGATTTGGAAAGGAAACCATGTTTAGAACCCTGATCTTAGTCGCAATAACTCTATCTTTTGCTATATCTGCGTATTGCGACAATGCTGAATTTCCTGTTACCCCCAAGCTACACAAGGGTAAAAAATGGCGTTTGGCTTACCTTGAAGGGGGCCCCTACCACGAAAATGTCTACACATTAAAAGCAGTGATAGATGCCCTGGCTGATATAGGCTGGTTGGAACCCGTAAACTATCCGAGAAGCACATACACGGATGATTGCGAATCGCTTTGGTCTTACCTGGTTCACAATACGAAGAGCCGCTATCTTGAGTTTGTATCCGATGCTTTTTGGAATGGCAACTACGATGAAAAGATCAGGCAGGAGCTTCGCAAACGAATTGTTCGCCGCTTTAATACTAAAAAGGATATCGACCTGCTAATTGCCATGGGCACTCTTGCCGGTCAAGACATGGCAAATGACTCCCATTCGGTGCCTACATTCGTTTTTGCCAGCAATGATCCTATTGCTTCGGGCATCGTCAGCAGCGCCAAATATTCCGGACTTGATCATGTTCATGCCCAGGTGGAGCCCAATCGTTACAAGCGTCAAATAGAACTGTTTCACAGCATTTTTCAGTTTAAAACATTGGGCATTGCTCACGGCAAAGGTGTGGCCGGCAGAAGCTATGCTGCCGTTGAAGATATAGAGAAAGCAGCTAAAAAAAAGGGATTTCAGGTCTCTTATTGCCACTCCAAAGACGATATTCTTGACCTCGACGAAGCCCATCAAAGCGTGGTTTCCTGCTACACAAAATTATCCAAGAAAGTGGACGCCATTTACATTACGGCCCAAAGAGGGATTATTCTCGACAATCTTCAAGGAGCCCTGAAACCTACGTTCAAACATAAAATTCCTACTTTTTCTCAATCAAACTTCGGGGACGTGGAAAGGGGAGTGCTCATGAGCATCTCGCAGGCCAGCCTGAAAAATATAGCGAGATTTCACGCCCAAAACATCGCCATGACATTCAACGGGGCGCAACCGGGAAAGTTGAACCAGATTTTCAGTGATCCGATTCGCGTTGCCATCAATTTTAAAACGCTGGAAACACTGGCACGGAAGGATCTGTTCGACAAAATCTACAAGATTCTTCCCTATGTCGAAGAATACTACTATTAACGTTTTTGGGTTTAGCTTAATCTTGTATATGCGGTAATCATGGAAATTCATAGGTAATTCCACTTAGTTAGTGTCTGAACGAAAACTAGTTTAAGCCATACCAATGAAGCTTTAAGGGCAACTTGATGTTTCGAAGTTTAGTGCTTTCAGCATTCAGCGATCAGCTCTCAGCCAGTTTTTGTTCGAATTTTCAATGCTTTATGCTGAATGCTGAAAGCTGACGGCTGATAGCAGGTTAATCTTCAAGTTGAATTCTGGTATCTAGCACAAGACTGGATAAGGGTTTGGCGATTTTCCGTTCAGATACTAGTTATCAGCTATCGGCTGCCAGTTCGTGGAACAATTGTCCGAATCAGAATCAAAACAAACCATATTTGGCCTGATCGAGCCGATCCGTCTATTTGATGAACAGCTTTTCATCGGATTTCGTCCGCCAATAGGTAAAATTAGAAGGCGAAGCTTTCAAAACAAAGCGACAACGAACGACTGACAACATTGTCATGTAAATTCTGTCTTTAATTGCATGATAAAAACTCAAAAATTTTTCCGCTTCATTCAACGACATCGATTAGAGGGTGGTTGACCAATGATTTTTTTAAAACGTTTTAGTCTGAGAATCTGGTCGCATGTTATCTTTACCGTAGCTTTTGTCATTCCCGCCTTGCTCTTGTTCTGCCTTGGAGTCTATTCCGTATCCAAACAGATCAACGATCAGTCTTTAGTCGACGCCTCCAAAAACATGGAGAAAGCGATCGAAACCTATAATGCTTTTTTGAATGATCTTAAAAAAGCGGCTGAATCTTACTCCAATGACCACAGCCTGAACATTCTGTTTGAAGCGGTAAAAAATCTGGATAAAAACGAAGGCAAGACCCCCTTTTTGAAAGAGTGGTTGTCCACACGGCTGGATAGTCATAGAAAAGACAGTAGAATCAGCGGAATTGCCGTAGTGACCATGCGCAAAGAGCTGATCGTCCATACTGGCGAAAGCGAAACCACCCCCGATTTTATTAAAATGAATACTATTGTGGATTTAGCACTTAGCGGTAAATCAGGAACCGGTATTCAGAGGGTTTCCAAGCAAGCGATGGAGCGGTTTAATCTGTTAAACGGATCAAGTACCTTGCACTCAGACCAATTCTTGTTGATGGTGGCGGCTGCTCCAATTTACGAAAAAAGCCGCGTTTCGGGAGCGTTGGTAGTTTATAGCCTGCTTCATCAGCAAAATGCATGGATATCCGCAGTCGGTCGCAGCTTAAACATCGATCTCGCTTTTTATTCCGGAAAATCACTATTGCTCGGTTATTTTGATAGCGATTTTAAAAAACATAATGACATGCATGACCGGAAGTCAGATCCCTTAAGCCTGGGTGAAGGAGTCAATATCAGGATCGACAATTTTCAGTTCAAAGGCGACGTGACCAAGTTCCATCCCTTGTTGGACCATCAACAAGCAGTTGTCGGTATGGCTGTCGTTAGAATCGATCTCTTCCGCTACCTGAGCAAAAACCTGACCATGATAATGCTGTTTGTATTGCTGACGGTCCTGGGATTGTCGCTGGGAGTCGTATTTCGTCTCTGGACGTTTCGTATATTGAATCGCATCGGGGAATTGATCGAACTGATCAAGAAAATCGCCGCCGGAAATTATTCCAGCCAGCTCGTTTTGAACACCCATGATGAATTTGGAGAACTGGCAAGTGAAGTTAACAAGATGACGATTGAAATTCAAAAAAGAGATCAGCTTAAAGACTATTTTTTGGCAAACACCTCCCATGAACTGCGCACCCCGCTGCACGGTATTATTGGTATGGCGGAATCACTCAAAGAAGGAACCGGCGGACAATTGCCTCACAAAGCGCTGGCCCAATTGTCTACTATCATCTCCAGCGGAAAACGGCTTTCTCGCTTAATCAACGATATTCTGGATTATTCCAAATTGAAAAATGCGGATCTGGTGATCGATACCAAAACAACCGATATCAGACAGCTGGCGGACGTTGTCTTAACCCTGACTCAGCCTGAAACCAAACAAAAAGATATCCATTTGGTGAATGCCATCGCGGAAAACACCCCGCTGATCGAGGGAGATGAGGAGAGATTGCTGCAGATTCTGCATAACCTGGTGGGAAATGCCGTTAAATTTACCAGCTACGGCGGATCTATCATCATCACAGCCGATCCTGAAAAGAAGTTCGTTAAAATAGGCGTTAGAGACACGGGACTGGGAATTCCAAAAGAAAAACAGGATCTGATCTTTTTTCCCTTCCAACAGGCAGATGGTTCCATCTCCCAGAGCTACGGCGGAACGGGATTGGGCTTAAGCACCTGCAAGTACCTGGTCGAATTGCACGGAGGTACTATCGGCGTTACTTCCGAGCCTGGTCAAGGATCCGAGTTTTACTTTACGATACCTGTCAGCAACAATCAATCCAGAGATAGCCTCGACCTTTCTCCCTATGACAAGGAAACTGTCCCCGGGGAAATTGCACCGATTCTTGACTATGAAGGACAAGACGAAAGGACCAATGGAACATTTAAGATTTTGGTTGTGGACGATGATACCATTAATTTACAGGTGATTGCCAATTATCTCACGTCTGATCATTACTCGGTTAAAGTAGTCAATAACGGGCAAGACGCCTTGGATATTATCAAACAAAACAAGCCTGATTTGGTGTTGCTGGATGTGATGATGCCCGCCATGTCCGGCTTTGAGGTTTGTCGGCAAATCCGTACCGACTTTCCCATGCATGTGCTGCCGATCATTTTCCTGACAGCCAAAAACCAGGTCTCAGACCTCAAAGAAGGATTCGCAATAGGGGCCAACGACTATATTACGAAACCGTTTCTTAAAAGCGAACTGCTAATCAGGATGGCAAGGCATCTGGAACTCAGTTCGTTTACCGAGAGAATTACGTCATTGAATCGGTTTATGAACGAAATTATAGCTTTAAAAAACATCAGACAGATGTTTGAAGCGGCTTTTGTTTTGATTTGCGAACATATCAACGTGGATTCCGGGATTCTACTTTATAAGGAAAAGATTATCAGTCGTTATGATTTTGACGAACATCAATGGTCCGGGCCTGTCAGCAAAAAAGATTTTACAGACGCCGGTTCTTCCAACGCTCAAGACCATCAAATAGAGGCTCGATTTGACGGATTTGAAGAATACAGACTTATTTTCAATCGTCGTGCTGAAGCCCCCTCTTTCAGAGAAGCCGACAACGAATACATTCGCAGCATTATCGATATTATCAAACTATCCAGAAATAATATCCAACAGTTGCTCAAGGAACCAAACATACTCTATGCCTTGTACAAAATCCAATCGCTTTTAGAGGACATTTTGTATATAGAGATCAAATCTCCTTATTGCTATGTTCATTTAGAGTTTGATTCCCCGCTGGAACTCAAAATCTCCATGACCATGATTCAAAGGTTTTTTCATGACAATATGCTGATGAAAACCCATCGTTCCTACCTGGTTAATCCAAAAAAAATCATGAGACTGAACGGCGTCGGTCAAAAAACCTCGGGAATTGTACTTAAAAACGAAAAAATCATTCCGATCTCACGAGCTCTCAGCAAAAAAATCAGATATCGGCACCATTTCTAAAAGGCCTGTAAAACTCCCTTTACAGGCCTCGCGATTTTCTCCGGGATTATTCGTTCATGATTAAAAGCAAGACCTCAGCTCCGGAGGAGCGGTATCAAGTAGCCGGCGGTGTTCACCGCTGGTGGAGCAATCAAGCACTTTCCAGAGTTCCGGAGGAACGACACAAGCATTGGATTTGTCAGGTTTTTGTGCCGTCCCTACAGGACTCTTGTTGACGGGCTTAATGGTCTTCCAGTGGTTTTCACCACTGGCTACTATCTGTCGCTCCTCCGGAGCTTGATACCACTTGTAAATCAGGGGACATTATACCTATTTTAAAAATTCTTTTTGTCATTCGAAAATCAGGGGACATTATACCTATTTTAAAAATTCTTTTTGTTATTCGCTGCTTAAAAAGACCGGTATCACCTGATTTCTGATTATGAATGATTCGTAGCTCATTCTATAGATCATATTGGAAGGGATGTTATTTAATTTTGGATAAACCACTGGGGGACTTATCCGGCATGATTAACCATTCGCAATTATCAATTGATTGTTGATTATTAAAAATGAAGACATTTCACAACATTGCTCTATGATCCTAACCAAATGCAATAAACTTGACCTACCAAAAGCTCCGGAGGAGCGGTATAAAGTAGCCAGCAGTTTTAACCGCTGGTGGAGCAATCAGGCATTTTTCAGAGTTCCGGAGGAACGACACACGAATTGGATTTGTCAGGTTTTTGTGTCGTCCCTACAGGACTCTTGTTGCCGGCTTAATGGTCTTCCAGTGGTTTTCACCACTGGCTACTACCTGTCGCTCCTCTGGAGCTTGATATCACTTGGGAGTAAATAAATAATGATAAATCCGGACTTCAAAATCAGGGAAATCAGGGGACAGTACACCTATTTTAAAAATTCTTTTTGTTATTCGCTGCTTAAGAAGACCGGTATCATGTCACTTGATTTCTGATTATAAATGATTCACAGCTACTTCTATAGATCATATTGGAAGAGATGTTATTTAATTTTGGATAAACAATTGGGGGATTTATCCGGCATGATTAACCATTCGCAATTATCAATTGATTGTTGACTATTAAAATGAAGACATTTCATAACATAACCCGATGATCCTACTCAAATGCAATTAACTCGACCTGTCAAAAGCTCCGGAGGAGCGGCATAAAGTAGCCAGCGGTGAAAACCGCTGGTGGAGCAATCACGCACTTTCCAGAGTTCCAAAGGAACGACACACGAATTGGATTTGTCAGGTTTTTGTGTCGTCCCTACAGGACT
>JANQLH010000056.1 GCA_028280735.1 SAR324 cluster bacterium
TAGGCTGTTATAATCTTCCCTTACAGGGAAGTGTGTAATCTGGTATTATCAACTCAGCGCTTATGGGGTCCGGCCGGGCCGGAATGACTATGGTTCAAAATTATAGCACGATATACAAAGTGATTAATTGTAACACAGTCTGTTGATCCGGAAAGCTTCCCTTTCACATTTCGAATATCCGAGAGTTAAAAATCCCAAATAAATCTAAAATCATAAATCGTAAATCGTAAATCAAACATGCAGTGGAATGTAATCAAAAGCCATATATAAAGAGTTGATGGGTAACAAGTTACCCATCCTACATTCTGTGTCACAATAGTAAAATTTATGATTTTTCTATTTTTATAGACAAAACATCACACTTGTCACTCCGGACTTGATCCGGGGTTCATCAATTATTTCAATTAGTTGCAAATGGATTCCGGGTCATGAGATGCGAGGCTTGCAGCATCGATCGGAATGACAAAGGTTCAAATCATAGCTTGATATACAAAATGTATAATTGCGACACAGTCTGCAGGTTAAAAACACCGGTTGAACAACCAAGATCTCTCCGATTCTATACGATCAATTTGATCGGAAGCGTTTTGAGGATATGAATGAACCGTGCGGCAACGAAAAGAATATGCCGGGTCGGCCAGGTTGCCTTTCAAGCTTGCCTTTTTGTAAAGAGCCGTTGTAGGCTCCTGGAAGCTATGACAACGTCATGCTTTTTCACAAAAAATCAGCGGTGTTTTGTTTCAGTTAAGCGCTAAGAAGACTGGCTTTAAGACAATGTTAATGATGAACTAGGAGCAGCCATGGGGAAAATCCTGATTAAAAACGGATTGATAATCGACGGAACAGGAAAGGATGGTTACAAGGGCCACATGTTAATTGAAAACGAGCGAATTATATCCCAGGCGCATTCCGATTCCCGGGAGGGTGCGGAATTGCTCAACCAGGAGAGTGACAGTGAGATCTCAGCCGACGGAAACGTTGTCTCTCCAGGGTTCATCGATTGCCATTCGCATTTCGACTGGATGTTTCCCATACCGCATCATGAAGAGTTTCTTTATCCAATAGTAGAACAGGGAATTACCACCGTCGTTACCGGTAATTGCGGATTCTCCCCGGCGCCTGTTGATAAGTACAGCAAAGCCATGATCGAAGAGTATTCCGAGTTTTTGCTGGAAAAACCATTGGAGTTTAAATGGACTGATATTGGAGATTATATCAGCCATTTAAACTCTACCGGCGGTCTTCTTTTGAACAATGCCCAACAGGTGGGCCACGGAACAATACAGATTGCTTCGGAAAAAAACCTGACATCCCGGCCAAACCAGGCAAGTCTTGAGAGGATGGTCATGATGACTGAAGAAGCTTTTGAACAAGGGGCATATGGTCTTTCTCTCGGTTTGATGTATCCCCCCGGGTTGTTTTCCGATACCAAAGATTTGAAGACCATGGCCAAGGTAGCAGCCGATAATGATCGTTTTCTTTCCGTCCATAACCGGGCATTATCCAAATACTCCGGGGCTTATCCCATCATCCCGTTCTTTGGCAGGGCCCACAACTTGAAGGCCCTGGATGAGGTTATAAAGATAGCGCTGGATACCGGGGTAAAAACCCAGGTTTCTCATTTCATTTTTGTGGGAAGAAAAAGCTGGTCCACGGCCGACAAGGCGATTTCGATGATAGAAAAAGCGCAGGACAAAGGCGCTCGAATTATGTGGGATATTTATCCACATTTTTGCGGCAACAGCTACCTGGTGGTCTTTCTGCCGCCGTGGTTCGTCGAAAACCTGAATGAAAACCTGGAGAATCCCAAGGCCATCAAGAAACTGAAGTTTGAACTCAACATGGCCAAATTCCTGGTTGGGCTTGATCTAAGGGATATACAGATTATGGCGGCCAGGTATCCCGAAGGAGAAAAATACAACGGGCTGAACCTGGGTGAAATTGCTGAATTGGAAGGAATAGAGCCTCTTGATGCCATGTTGAAAATCGTAAAGGAGAGTGATGGTAAAGCACTTCAATTAACCTGGGGTTACAGCGGTGACGATGAAAATGAGTGGCTATTGGAAAAAATGATGCGACATTCTTCGTGCTTATTTGAAACGGATACCCTATTGATATCTAGGGGTTTTCCGAATCCTTGTTCTTATGGTGCCTTTCCCAGGATTTTAGGACGATTCGTCCGTGAAAAACAAACCCTGTCCTTGCCGGACGCCATCAACAAAATGACAGGTAAAACCGCCGACTGGATGGGAATAAAAGAAAGAGGTATCCTCAAACCCGGTAATTACGCTGATGTTACCATCTTCGATCCAAATACCATTGCCGATAATACAACCAAAAAAGAGACCGCAAAGTCACCTTCCGGTATCGATACGGTGATAATCAACGGTCAGATAGTCGTTAAAAACGGACAATACCAAAAACACACCAAATCCGGAATTGCGCTAAGCTGCAAATAAGACGGCCAAACGATTATCAAATGAATGATTGAAGCGGTAATCAGACGCGTTACTTTTTTCTGTAGCAGAGGGAGCAAGATGTCACAAAAATCGGTAATTGGATGGTCCTGCCTGTATTGCGGATTGCTTGGCTGTATTTCGGTAGGACATTGGTTGGTGTTTCCAGCCGGAGTCACTGAAGACTATCGTAATGTTTACCACATGATATCAAGTACCCAGGGATTTTTGAGCGGACTGATCGTTATCTCCTGTTTTTTATTTTTGCCCCAAAAGCTTGGTGAACAAGCTCCCGGAAAGGTTTTTCGATGGCTGGCTTTTTTAACTCCCGCAGGGACCTCCGTTAGCGCCTGGTTTCGGTTTGCTTTTCGTGATGAGATTATGCTGGCCGTATCAATGGGGTTTTGGATGATTCTTGTTTTGACCCTGCTGGCATATTGTTATCCCTTGCTTAAAAACCAACGGAAGGCCACGGATCGAACAAGAATCTTCTGGTTTGGCTGCGCTTTTGTATTTGGAGCTACCGGAACCTGCCTGGTTTCTATCTATTCCACCCTACAAATTGTCATCGTCAAAGAGATTCCCTGGATATTATTCCTGGGAAGGGGTTACCTGCTACAAGGTATGCCGTTGGCCATATTCATTGCAATTATTCTCCCGGTTGTACACAAGTTTTCGAACGAATCCCATGCCACCACCTCTCTTTGGCCTAATATATTGTTTTTATTTATTTTAACAATCAGCATCCCCCTTGAATTTTGGCTATCACCAAGATTGGGATTTGCATTGAGGGCTGCGGTATTGCTTTTTGTATTCGGAAGTCCGAAAACCCCGGGCACCCCTGCCGGTATCGAAAACCGCCTGTTTTGGATAATCTGGTTGGCTATGCGGATAATACCGATTGGATATGTGGTCGCGCTAATAGATCCGGAATTGCGGGAAAGCGGATTGCATGTCGTTTTAGTTACCGGGATTACTCTCGGACTGCTGACTTATGTGTTAAAAAACGTTCAGGAGCATGTGCAAACTCAATCACACCCGCTTCTCTTGCCAGGTTTTTTACTTGCATTGTGCATGTCGGTATTATTGAGGGCCGGCGCTGACATAGATATTGAAAGACAGATCATTTTTTTAAATGCATCGGCAATGAGTTTTGTCGTCGGAATCATATTGTGGGTAATTACCGTGTTTAGCACGTTAACAGGTAAAAAAGACTAATCGGCTTCATCCTCCATAACTTCCACGAGGACTGTTTTTAGTTGATCAGAGGAAGGTGATTGGATTGTTGCCAGATAGGTGTAGGTAACCGGGTTTCCTATCCAGGATTCGATTACAAAACTCCAAAACCCGATATTCTCTACCGGAGCGTGCCTATCCAGCTGCCTTGTCAATGTGATTAGATATTGGCCTGCCACCGTATCGACTTCAATAACTTTACCATCATAATCCAAACCCATGATGGGAGTTGGAGATTGTGCACGGGAAAACCAGTTCCAACCGATTGGCTGATCCTTTTTTGACGGATACCTGACAACCAGGAGATCCGCACCGCCTTGATCCAGTCCGAACACCTTGATCCAGCGCTGAGCCAGATCAGGAGGCAAAGCGGTTACCCAAAAACGATACATACAGCCATAGCCTGCACTTGTGACTCGCGGTTGATTCTCCATCTCAACGCTCACCTTGGCTTTTCCCCATCGTACCAGTATCTGCTGGTCAAAAAAGCCATCTGACGTTTTTATTAAATGATCAGGTGGACTAATCGCCTTGACGGTCGCATGCAGAACCGCTTTGAATCTGAATTCACTGAATTCTGCAGACAACTCAAGTGAGTCGTCGGTCAAATTCATGTTACAAGTACCCATTTCAAGGAACCCCGGGGGGATAAAGCGCCACATTTCACTGTCATACAAAGCATCCACAGACCAGCTTTTCGCACCGTTTAAATACAGGATTCGGCACATGCCGTTTTGATCTCCCAGGCCAAGATTGGAGACCGACAATTGGACCACCAGATGCGTACTCTCATCCATACTGAACACAAAACCGTAAGTTTCCGAATAAGCTTCGGGCTCCAGAAGATGGGGTTTTATCGAGGGAGCAGCAAAACAGGATATTACCGAGGTAATGACCGCAAAACAAACAAAGCCGGAATACACAAATAAATACTTGGCAATAAATTTCAACATCTTACCCTCATTGACTTAGCTGCGGGATTCATATGTAAGCCTGCCTTTATCCGGATGGGTTATATTAATATAGTGTTGAGGCAGCCGCTTCAAATAACATCCCTGTGAAAAGGCATGGTCATGCACCTGGCTCCGCCACCGCCTCTTGCGAGTTCAGAGCCCGGTATGGTGATTAGCGTTTTTCCGTTTTCACTGATCTGTTTGGAGCCCTTTAATATCTCCCCGGCTTCGATCACTTCGTATCCTTTGTTATTCAGTGCTTCGACGGTATGGACGTTTCGATTGTAACCGATGATCTTACCAGGTGCCACAGTAAAAAAGTTTGCTCCGCTGTGCCATTGCTCCCGCTCCTGAACCCAGGGATCATTTACGCCCCCGCATGAAATTGGCTCAAGATCAAAACCCAGGTTTTTCAGAACCGTCAAGAGGTTTGTTTCCGAAGAAATATTTACCTTACCGTTGTCAACAGCAATATGCACGGTTTTATAGCGGTTTGGCCTGGTGATTACCGGATCAAAAACCACACATTGATCCTCCGCGATATGGGTAAAGACCATATCCAGGTGAATAAACGATTCCGGAGTTTCCGGAAGTTCCTGAACCAATATGTTGATGGGTGATTTGAGATTCTTCACCCGGTTCAGAATATAGTCAATTCCCTGGGTGGTGGTGCGGACACTGGCACCAATTAACAGTAAATTCTCACTAATAACCTGGATATCTCCACCTTCGGTATGAAGTCCGGGGAAAAAATCTTCTTCTCTTCGCGGATTCAAGGTTGTCGCTTTAAACACCGGGTGGTATTTAAAAATATACTCCATGATGATGCTTTCCCGAAGACGCACCGGACTGGCCATGGAGTTAATCATCACCCTGTCCCAAATGGCTGAGGAAGCATCCCTGGTAAAAAGAAAGTTGTGCAAGGGGCGCAGGGAGTAACGCTCTTGACTCAGGTACTTGGTTAAAGAATCTTTTCGCATCACCACGCCTTCAATCAATTGCCTGACCAACTCGGTAGTTGTAAGGGATAGCAGGTAACCGGCGTTTTCATTCACATTTTCAAATTTTAAAATATCCCGGACAAATTGCTTTTTGTGAGACTCATCGGTAAGTACCTCAACCAGCAGATCCGAGACCTGAAATGTTTTTGTCAATTTCCCCAACAATGCCCGAAATTGGCTGTACTCTTTTTCGACTTCCGACAAATTTAGAATGTCACTATAGAGAGCACGTTCTGCGTTTTTCGGGATCATGTTTTCTACTTCCGGTCCCGGTGTATGCAATATAACTCCGTTAAGTCTGCCTATTTCGGAATGTAACTGAATTCCCATATAGCCCATAATACCCTTGGCTCCTGGTTCGATTTAAATTGGTAGCTTTCGCCTGTGTAACAATAGCTGTATAGTAACATAACCGATTCCGACTTGTTTGCAGCTATTTTCTTAACTTTTGTAGAAGGTCAATAATTCAGGTTATGCGACGAAAACTGACTATCTTGTCATACTAGATTCACCGACTGTGTCGTAATTCGAATATTTGACTACTTTGCGAGAAACGTGACGCTTTGTCATTCCGATCGATCAGACTGTGTCGTAATGAAAAATCTATGATTTTTCCATGAACCGTAGGATGGGTAACGTAGTTACCCATCGGGTGGGTTGTGAACAAAAGCCATATATATAAAGAGTTGATGGGTAACAAGTTACCCATCCTACATTCTGCCCACGAT
>JANQLH010000150.1 GCA_028280735.1 SAR324 cluster bacterium
GGAAAATGCGGTCAGCTTGGTCTTCATTTTGTCCACACCCATGGCTTGACAAGCTATTTCATCTTCTCTTAGCGCCAACCAAGCCCTACCAATTCTGGAAATGTGCAGCCTGCGAATCACAATGATTGCGAAAATCATGAAGACGAAAGTGATGTAATACAGGTATATGGTAGAAGCACCATAACTCAAGTCGATGCCAAAAAGACCCGGTTTGGGGATATTGGGAACACCCGCCGGACCCCTGGTGACATTATCCCAGTTTTCCAAAACCAGACGAATGATCTCTCCAAATCCCAGGGTTACAATTGCCAGATAATCGCCCCTAAGCCTTAAAACCGGAAATCCGAGCATTATTCCCATTGTTGCGGCGAACAAACCAGCTAACGGCAGGCATGTCCAGAATCCAAAACCGAAGTAGTAATTCAGCAAGGCAAATGTGTAGGCGCCGGTAGCATAAAAGGCGACATACCCTAAATCAAGCAACCCCGCCATTCCCACCACAATATTCAATCCCAAACCAAGCATCACATATAACATTGCCGTGATAATAATGCTGGTCTGGTAGTTTGATACAAACCAGGGAAAGATAACCAAAATAGCACATAATAGTCCAATTACCTGCTTTGATTCGGTAATCATCTTAAATCTGCTTGGATGATCTACCTGCACCGATGGTTTATCGGCCTGTTTCTCGTTGTTTGCACTTTTCTTGTTTGTTTGCTTAGATCTTTGCAGAAAGTATCTCCAGATAAAAGACACCACAAAGCTTCCCGCAGCTACTCCAAGCAGATTCAACCATCGCCAGTCGATTATGCCTTCACTTGCATCTACTTTCAATACGATCAACGGAAATGTCAGTATTGAAAACCAAATAGCGGTAACAAAGGATTTTTTTGACTCAACGATAATATACTCTTTGACTTCCGGAGAGGAAATATACTCCAACATCGATTCGGAAAATCGTTTCTGTTCACTAACCACGGTTGATTTCTCCTTAAACTTTTTCTGATCTTTCTTTACCGAGGATTCCGGTAGGTTTGAAAATCAGAATCAATACCAAAATAGAGAAGGCAAATACGTCCTCATAGTCGCTGGAAACATATCCTGTTGCAAAGCTTTCTGTTAACCCCAGAACCAATCCCCCCAAAGCGGCTCCCCGAATGTTGCCGATACCACCGAGTACGGCTGCTGTAAATGATTTAATTCCAACGATGAATCCAATATTATAGTTGATCTGCCCGATGTGTGAAGCGATCAGGATCGCACCGAAAGCTGCCAGTAAGGACCCCAGCATAAAAGTCATTGAGATGATTTGGTTGACATTAACTCCCAATAACATTGCCATTTCACGATCTTGTGCAATGGATCTCATGGCACGGCCAACCTTGGTTCTTTGTATCAGAAACACCAAGAATATCATTATGATCACGGAAGCTGCGATGATGACCAGTTCCGTCGGCTCAATGAAACTACGAATGTCCTCTGGAAAATTAAAGGTGGGTATTAAATTGGGAAATGCGACAAAAGCCTGTGTCTGGACCAAAATTACATATTCCCGTAAAAAAATTGACATTCCAATAGCACTAATCAAGGGTGCCAGACGACTTGCGTGACGAAGCGGTTTATAAGCGACCCTTTCGATTGTAAATCCATAGGCTGCCGCATAAATCATTGCAAATACCACGGTCAGGAGCAGGATGGTAACCAGGCCAAATCCCGAGATTGAAAGAATACCTGCCGCGATCAAACCAACAAAGGCACCAACCATGTATACTTCACCGTGAGCAAAATTGATCAATCCAATGATTCCGTATACAAGGGTATATCCCAGCGCCAGCAGTGCGTAGATGCTTCCGCGCGTCAGGCCGCTACCGAATAATTCTATGAAATAGAACAGTATTTCTGTATTTTCGGACATATGAGTTATTAACTGTTGAATGCACCTTTATCTGATTTTTAGGATTAAACTATTCCGACCGGTCGCCCGTTCGGAATAGTTTTTTTCCGTTAAATCATTCAGGTATTTTATTTCGTGTTTTGAAGCGAACCGTTCTTAACAGGAATTCGGCGGTTCGCTGATCTGAGAATAAACTCTCAATAGATTGTACAAATTGACCTGAAGGTGAGCGTGTAGAAAATGCTCATCTTCAGATTTAGGCGGGGTTTACCAGTCTACCGATACGAATTCCGCATTTTGAACCTGGTAAATAGCAAAACCGGAACCAACAACATCACCATACTGGTCAAATGAGATGTTTCCTAAGGTTGTGGAAACACTCTCACTTCTCAGCATGTTGCCAATGTCCTGGCCTTTTGTTGAGTTGGATTTTTCGATTGCATTAAATACGGCGATGATTGCTGCATGCGCTTGTAGTCCAAAGTTGCCGGGTTGCTGGCCTCTGGCTTTTAATTCTTTAGTGACTTCAATTGTGGTAGGTATTGTGGAGATGTCAGCAGGTGAAGAGACATAATATCCTTCTACAAATTCTCCACCAATTTTGATTAGCGATGGATCTTTGAGTCCGTCACCGGAGATAAAAGCCGCCTTAATATTCTTCTTTCTTGCCTGGGTGATGATCTTGGAGCCTTCCGGATGGTAACCGCCGAAAGCAACAACGTCCGGGTTTTCCTTGGCAATTTTTCTGATTAACGCGGAATAATCAACAGCACCCGGTGTTACACCTTCATATAAAATAATATCGATACCACGTTTTTCCAGACCTTCTCTTACCAGGTTGGCTAATCCTTTCCCATAATCACCTTTATCATGAACAACGGCAACTCTCTTGGCTTTTAAGTATTCGGCAATAAACTTGGATTGCAGAATTGCTTGTGCCGCATCATGAGGAATCGTCCTAAAAAAGAGGGGGTTCTCACCTTTTAAAGTAATATCAGGATTGGTTGCGGAAGGAGAAACAACCGGAATGTTGTTGTCTCTATATACTCCCATCGCCGCAATTGTGGCACCACTGCAAACATGTCCGATAACGGCAACTACTTCCTCGGCGACCATTTTTGAGGCGACGTTGGTTGCAACCTCAGGTTTACACACATCATCTTCTGCCACGATTTGTACTTTTCTTCCCAGTACGCCACCAGCTTCATTGATTTTGTCAGCAGCAAGCATTACTGCATCTTTAGGGGGGATACCATAGGGCGCTAAATCACCACTGTGCGGACCGGCAACGCCAATTTTAATTGCCTGATCCTTTTCACATCCAGAACCTAGAATAATAAAAAATACCATTGCTATGCCCAGCAGCATATTTCTTATTTTCATTTTAATATCTCCTTATTACGTTATCGGCAAAGTTAGAACCTGCGTATCCAAACTGGATCCCTGGATTGCATTGAGTCCATACTCAAACATTACATAGGAACATTGTTGAATACAGCGTTGTCTATGCTAAATCCTTTCAAGAATCGTGAGCTTGTTTGCAGAACCAGGATGAAATTCAAGTCAAGGAATGGAACCATATATTGTAAACCACTAACTTAAAACAACAGGCTAATCCTAAGATAGTGACCCGATTCCGGTCATATTCTTTGACTCATGAATATCAAAGTTTCTATTTATATGCATCATTGGGAGATTGTCAAAGGGAATTATGGTTTTTTTTGCCTAAACAGGCCGTGCTTTATCGCAGGTTTTGCAATGTTGATGAAAACGTTGCCATGAGTTGTCTTTTTGTTGACGAAAGCTAATTAATTTGCCAGAAAAGCGCGAAATTCGTCGTTCTTATATCCCAAATGTGCGGGTTTTAAGGAACGGACCAAAGTCGACTTGGCATCAGGAACCAGAATAAGTATTATCGTTATTTTTATCGGATATTTTAATGGACCGTCCCAATAAATCTTGAAGGAATACATGCGTGTTTATGTGATTGTAGCATTGCTTTTGATAGGTATCGATCAATTGATCAAACACCTTGTTCGTCTTTATCTGACGGCAAGCTCCTATATTGAGATTATCCCCAACTTTATACACCTTACTTACCAGGAAAACCGGGGAATTTCTTTCGGCTTTTTATCCCAACTGCCGTCCACTATACGTGTCCCGCTAATTACCGGTGTCACTGCAGTGGTTATTATTGGACTAATTATATATGTAGTGAAAAACCATCGTGTTCTGGCTAAATTTGAAAAGTGGGGTTTTACCCTTATACTGTCGGGAGCTTTGGGGAACTTTATAGATCGTGCGTTTAGACAACAGGTAACTGATTATATGCATTTTCATATTTTTGATTACAGTTTATTTGTCAACAATTTTGCCGATGATATTATCAGTATAGGTTTTGTAATGATCGTCTGGCAGAGTTTTCGTAAAAAGGACGGGACAAATGGCGGCCACTAGACAAATCTTAAGATCGACCCGTGATTTACTGGATGTGTTAAACAAAGAGAACCAGCTTTGGATTCTGGAAGATGAAGTGGACCCGAATCTGGAACTTGGTTGCATACAGCGACTGGTGTGTGCCCGAAAAGGGCCGGCAATTCTTTTTACCAATGTCAAAGGCACCAGGTTTCCAGTTGCGACCAATCTATATGGTTCCACCAAACGTCTACACCTGGCATTTGGCGATATTCCGGGAAAGTTTATTGTTCAGGCAGCAGATCTGGTGCAAAATATCATGCCGCCTTCGCTTTCAAAGCTCTGGAAAGCAAGGAGTCTTGGATGGCAGGCACTGAGAATTGGTACACGAAACAGAACCAAAGGTCCTTTGTTGAAAAACAAAATTGATCCGGTTGATTTAAGACAGCTGCCCCAGGTTAAAAGTTGGGATAAGGATGGAGGCGCATTTGTTACGCTTCCTCTAGTATATACGGAAAGTCCGGTGACGGGTAAGAGCAACCTGGGTATGTACAGGGTCCAGCTTTTCAACAATAATCAGGCAGGTATGCACATTCAAATCAACCGGGGAGGAGGATTTCATTATCATGAGGCTGAATCCAGAAACATGCCGTTGCCGGCTTCCGTTTTTATCGGAGGCCCGCCCGCGCTTACTATCTCAGCCATAGCTCCCCTGCCGGAGGATATTCCTGAAATAGTCTTTGCTTCTTTACTCATGGGGGAAAAGATCGATATACGGAAATCCGGGGAGTTAGGTAAAAGCTTACTACTGGATGCGGATTTTGCCATTTCAGGTGTCATTCCCGCCCACAAACGAAAACCGGAAGGACCATTCGGAGATCACTACGGTTACTATTCATTATGTCACGACTATCCATATATGGATGTTCAAACGATCTATCACAGGGATAATGCAGTTTTTCCGGCGACAATTGTCGGGCGTCCGCCCCAGGAAGATCACTATATAGCGGAATTTCTCCAGGATATACTGGAGCCCCTGTTCCCCATCGTTTTGAAAAACGTGAAAAAAATCTGGGCCTATGAAGAATCCGGTGTACATTCTCTGGCAGCTACTATTGTAAAAAATCGTTATTATAAAGAAGCGTTTACAGCAGCATTAAGAATTCTAGGTGAGGGGCAGCTTTCACTGACTAAATTTCTGATGGTAACGGACCAGAATTGCGAAATTAAAGATTTCAAGGCTCTTTTCCTGAAGGTTTTGGAAAGAGCCGATTTTCAAAAAGACCTCTACATCTTGTCGAATATATCCCAGGATACTTTGGATTATACCGGACCCAAGGTCAACAAGGGAAGCAAAGCCATATTAATGGGTATCGGAGACAAAAAGAGAGAATTAAAGGCCGAGTGGACAGGCGAGTTCACAAATTCGGCGTTTACCCAAGCTGTAGTTTTTTGTCCGGGAGCACTTTGTGTTAAAGGAGATTCGTATCAAGACAAACCGGGACAGGCAGAAGAGTTGGCTAAAGAATCCGCCATTAACGGATTTTCGATGGTATTTCTGCTAGACGACCCGAAGGCTGCCTGTCAATCCAGTTCCGATTTTATCTGGCATGTGTTCACAAGGTTTGAGCCTGCTGCCGATATGGTTGGTGAGCACTATATTGATCGAATGCATATTGGATTTCAAGGACCTGTGGTTGTAGACTGCAGAATGAAACCTTGGTATCCGGAAGCCTTGGTTGAAGATGAGGACTTGGTAAAGTCCGTAATTGGAAAATGGGGTGGGCAGATAGACAAACAATGCGGCAAACCTGGTTGACCAATAATTCGGTCACCTTCTTTTTCGAGTTTTGACATGTTTTTTGCTTTTTTTGGGTATTTGAGGATGCAAAATCAGCACAAACTCTTTTTTGGGAGGTTTAGGCCCCAGCATTTTTATCAGCTCCCCAATTGTGCCGAACAGGACCTTTTCATCCGGTTTCGTCAATGACAATGACAGCGTCAACTGTCTTAAACTTGACAATTCTGCTTTAAGGTCTGTGATTAAGGCATTGAGTCGATAGGGCGCATCATAAATGACAACGGGGCAGCTAAAAGTTTGAAGGCGTCTGATTTCATTCCTGCGATCAGTGGAATTTCTGGAAAGGAAACCGGCATAGTAGAATTGATTGAGTTGAACACCAGCAACCACAAGGGCTGCCATTAACGAAGATGCACCGGGAATTGGAATTACTTTGATGCCTGTTTCATGGCAGCGTTTTACCAGTAAACTGCCGGGATCGGCAAACAAAGGAGTGCCGCAATCGGAAAAAAGTGCTGCTTTTTTTCCTTTTAATAGTTCTTGAAGAATCTCTTCGGTATCGGCTTCTTCGTTGTGCTCGTTAAGGTTTAAAAGCTCTTTGTCTATATTCAGCTGTTTGAGCAGTTTTCTTCCGTTTTTGAATTCTTCGCAGATCAGAAAATCAACATTCTTTAACGTTTTTATGGCACGCAGGGTTATATCGTCAGGATGTCCGATTGGGATAGCAACAATATACAAGGTCATAAGGACGTAAATACCAAGACAGGATTTCTTGCCTAAAGTCAACCAATACTATATATTACGGTGTATGTACGCCGTTGGTATCCAGGAGCAACAGCAGCAAGAAAACAAATTTCCAAAAATCTTTCCTTCAAATTGAAAACCATAAACCTAGACCAAAACTACTAAAAACAAAAGAGTAAACTCAATGAAAATGATTTTAAACAGGATCGGTTTTAGTCTTTCAAAACGCCATGGTTCCATACAATTGCTGATACCTGTGATTTTTTTTCTATCATTGATTGTCCCTCCCTCCAAAACATATGGTTTTGACACCTTGCAGCTGTCCAAGTTAATTGCCGTTTCTTTGAGCGCAGTACCCGGAAGAAAATACGGTACGATTGCATTTTCCAGAATCCAGGGAAACCTTGATAAAGCCGTAGTAAATGAATTAATTGATTATACGGAAAATGAGATTGTTCAAAAAAGGAGGTTCAGGGTGATCGATCGCTCCAAGCTGCAGTTAATTCTGCGAGAGCAACGATTTAATCTTTCCGGTATGGTTTCGTACGACACATACAAAGAACTCGGAAAACTGTTGGGTGTAGATCTTTTCGTTTACGGTCGTTTTTATAATGATACCATCGTATTAAAAGCTATTGACGTTGAAAGCTCTGCGTTGGTCTGGGCGGATATCTTTCAACTAAAAAGCCTGGAAAACGACACTCAGCTCATTCGCAACCTGGCATTAAAAACAAACAATTATATCAAGGCGGATCTTGAAAGACTAAAAGCCAACAGGATTAATCAGATCAGTTTCTGGAGCATCAAAAGTAACTTTGATTCAAACAAGCTGATCGATTATCTTTCGGTTGCGCTGACCAAGGACGGCAGCTTCCAGGTGGTTGACCGGGAAAACCTGCAGTTAATTCTGGAGGAGCAGAAGCTCAACATGGAAGACTTCATTGATGAGCAGAAAGCAAAGCGTATGGGTGAATTATACGGGGTTGACGCCTTCATTTACGGAAGGATTTCGAGTCGTAACGGAAACAATATTGCTTCTCTTAAAATGCTCAATATCTATAACGGAGTTATCGAGTGGGCAAAAACTATCTCACTAGAATCCAACAGTGCCCAAAATGAAAAAACGGTAACAAAAGAATCGAAAACTGAAGACAAAATGGTACTGATACCTGCCGGGGATTTTGTGATGGGGTCAAACGAATCAAAAGAAATCTCTTTCCCTGCTTTCAGAGTACCTTTGAAAGCTTATTATATCGACAGAACAGAAGTTTCAAATAAGGCTTATGAAGCATTTGTAAAACGCTACAAACACAGGGCTCCTAAATCCTGGCCAGGCGGTAAAATGCCGCTAGACAAGGAAGATGAACCCGTAGTTATGGTTAATTGGAAAGATGCCCACAGGTACTGTAAAGCACAGGGAAAACGGTTGCCGAAAGAGGTCGAATGGGAGAAAGCTTTTAGAGGAGTTAATGGAAGACCCTACCCCTGGAACGGTAAGAAATTTTTTACGGGTTTTGCCCAGACATTGGAGTCAGGCATGCTGGGTCCGCTTTCAACCTTAACCCAAACCAGGGACGTATCTCCTTATGGAGTTAAACATTTAGCGGGAAATGTCAGGGAATGGGTAGACAGCTATTTGAGGCCTTATCCGGGAAGTCCGTTCAGATCTAGCCGGGTCGGCAGGGATAAGGTTATTCGAGGTGGTTCCTGGGCGTTACCTGCAACGCATTCTATCGGCTGGTATCGAGACAGCAGCAATCCTGTCTATGGATGGAAAGATGTCGGTTTTCGCTGTGCCAAGTCAGCTAAATAGTGTTCTACAATACCCGACTCACAATATTGTTAATAAAAATGACCTTTCGGCTGTAATAAATCCATTCCAGCTTAGTATTGTTTTCGATCAATTGTTCCTTCTCCGGATTCCCCAATGCCAGCCTCACCTGCTCTTTAGTGAATCCGGTCTCAACTTGTCCATTTAATACTTTGTCCAGAACATCCTTTTTAAACTGTTTGGAAACGGCTGCAAGATAGGTGTTGTTTAGCCAGCCGGCATCTTTATCCGGTCTGTAAATTCCTGCCCATTCCGGTACCCATACTTGCATGGGGACTTGTGTTTTATAGTTTACCGCTTTCCAGGTGAGTTTGGGAAAATCAGGTGATTCTTCCTGCCTACCCGTGAACGACAACTGGTTTGATGGTACCAGTTGAAATGTCGTCAGGTCACTCTTCCTGTTGGGTTTTTCTGCGTATACCTTGACTTCGCTTAGTCCCAGTTCTTTCAATTCAGCTTCTGTTTCCAAAATGAATCCGGAACCGTTTACGGCTCGTGTTTTTTTTGTGAATTCTATCTTAAACGCAATAGTACCGCTCTTGGGGGCGTACATATCCAGAACCTGGTAAGCCTGGCGGTCACGAGTCAGTATTTTTCTGCCGGTTTGGTCTTGATTTTGGAACAGGTAAGTTGATTTTAGAATCAAAAAAGATCCATTCCCCGCGAAACAATCAATAACTGCGAGGAAAGTAGCCACGATAATGATTAGAGCTTTCATAATCTGCCCATCTTTAGGATTTGATAAAAATCGAGTTTGGTAGAACCATATACCTTTTGTTGAAAAAGCGACATGCATTCAGGTTCTTTAAGGGATTTCCTTTTAGGAGACTCGATGACAACCAGGCTTCCTTGTAAGAAAGCTGCCGCTTTTCCGAGTTCATCTAAAATATCCTGTGCCAAATAGCTTTGGTAGGGTGGATCTATTAAAAACAGATTTAGCGGGTAATCCCAGTGTTTAGCTGATAACCAGTGAACGGCATTATCCATATAAGCGGATGTATAGTTCTCCACAGAGAGCTTTTGGATATTTTTCTTCACAAATTCAAAGTGTTGTTTGTTACTTTCAATAAATACCGCTTTTTTTGCCCCGCGACTAATTGCCTCCAATCCTAAGGCACCACTACCTGCAAAAAGGTCGTAGCAGTCATAATCCGATAGTTGATAACGACTGGTAATGACATTAAACAAAGCCTCTTTAGTTCTACTGAGGGTGGGACGAAAGTCTTTCCCCTTGGGAGTAAACAGTTTTGCCCCCCTGAATTGACCGCCTGTAATGGTAAGCAATGCTTGATTTTGGTATATAGGTTAATCAATTGTCCGATGACGATTCCCAGGCAAAATGGGGAATATATTCAATGCTTGCTCCTACCTTTTGAATTGACGTCTGTTCCGGAATCCTGTGATCTTTAAATTGCTCACCTTTTACGACTATTTGTGGCTTTAATTGCAATATTAAGTCTGATGCATCATCGTCTTCGAAAATAATGACATATTGTACGTTTTCTATACTTGCCAGTAATCGTGCCCTGTCCATTTCTTTAAGGAGAGGAAGCGCCCCCTTTTGCCGTTTTATACAGGAGTCACTATTTATAGCGACTACCAGGCTACCGGGTAGTTTCTCTATTTCCTGCAAAAATCGAAGGTGCCCGGCCGATATGTTATCGAAATAACCGTTTGTAAATATTAATGAGTTGCCATTCCCTGTTATTAGATCAGCTACTAGCTTATTGGCAGTCGTTATTTTTCTGCTTAGGGAATCACCTGCGATATGATTGATGATTTCCGGCCAGGGTACGGGAACAACACCCAGGTGAGATGTCTCAAGTCCGGCCGCTATGTTTGCAATGTAGGTAGACTGCAGTGGCGGCACTTCATTTGCCAATAAAACCGAAAGCGTACTGATCAATGTGTCACCGGCTCCAACAACATCAAAAACTTCCGGTACGTTGGAGGGTAAAAAGCTGTATTCCTGATCGTCCTTGTAATAAAGAATACCGTCTTTATCCAGGCTAACTGCAACAAACACGGAATTACAGGTTTTCTTTAAACTGGCTGCAGCTTTTAAGACAGCTTCTTTTGAGTTCAAAGCTATTCCGGTCGATTGCTCTGTTTCCAATCGGTTCGGTTTGATTGAGGTAACGCCCCTGTAAATGCTGAAATCAACTCCCTTTGGATCGCAAATGACTGGTATGTTCCTTTCATGAGCCAGTTTGATTACGGTAGCGATCAATCCCTGCCCTAACACACCCTTGGCGTAATCAGAGAGGACAATAGCATGCATGTCAGGCATGAGTTTTTCAATTCTTTTCCGTAAGGATTTTTGTAGCAAATGATCAGGTGTTAAGGTCGATTCGTAATCAATCCTCAACAATTGTTGCTGGCTGGCAATTGCTCTTTGTTTTACGATCGTTTGAAACGACTTGTCCCGCACAACCCCTTCGATTGAAATGTTCAAATCTGCGAGTATTTCCAGCAATTTGTCCCCGGAATGATCTTCCCCTACTAGTCCTACCGGATATACTGAACAATTAAGGTGTTTGATATTGACTGTCACATTTGCTGCCCCTCCAAGGCGAAACTCTTCGTTTTCGACCTTAAGAACGGGAATTGGGCCTTCGGGAGAGATACGTTCCACGTTTCCCCAAATGTATTGGTCCAACATTAAGTCGCCCACGACCAGAATGTTTTTTTGAGAAAGATTACTCAGTAGTTGAATCAGGGTATTCCCGGACAATGTATCCATTGATCAATAGAAGCTTTATGGTTATTTCGGCAGGATCTTTGCTTTTTACTTTTTGCCGGTAACAGAAGATAATATTCGTCTAATTCTGCAATCATAGAGTTGCGAGCTTTCCATGTCAATTACAGTCATTGTTCAATCAAAGATGATCCGATAATGCCGCTTTGTGGAGTTGACCGAATTTTTATTATGAGCTAACAATGTTCCAGTGGCAATTTAAAGGATAACATATTGAGATTTAAGAAATAATTATGAATTTAAATCAATATTTACTGGATTTGCTTCAAAAAAAGCGGAAAAATTATGCAACATGGCGCATTGTCAGGGATGCAATTCCAATGAACCATTTGAAATCGCATGGGTTAGCAAAAAGTTCCAGTTTAAAAGCTGTTCGTGAAGCAATTGAGCCACATCTCAGTAAAGATTTGATCTTTTTCGAAGGGAGAAGGACCCTTTATTTGGGTCTGAATCTCAGTATAGACCAAGTGATTTTTAACAAACTCCATCAAAAAAACCATCTTTCTTCAAAACAATTACAAAACCAGCTGCCTTATAAAAATACCGATTTCATCGCCGGTTTAAATAAACTGCTAAAAGAACAAAAAGTAACTTGTGAATTGCATCCAAAAACTCATGTTCCAAAGCTGTTTATCCCGAAACAAAATCCTGAAAAATGGGATAAGCGAGATTGTGGTAGTGATGAAGCTTTGTTTCAAGCGGCCTTCCACACCGTTGGAAAGGGCAGGCAGTTTGTACGGATTCATGAAATCCGTGATTTTCTCAACTGGTCTAAGGATCGTTTCAACAAAACCCTTGAAAGTCTGAAATCCGCGTTGGTTATTCAATTGCAGGGAGGTGACCCCAAGTTGTTGTCTAAAGAGGAACTTGAGAAATCTTATACTGACACCAAGGGAAGGCTTAGAATCATAGTTAATTGGATTGGTAATGGATAACCAGCGAAAAATCGAAATACTCAAACAAAACAATCCATTTCTTTCGGCAAGCACCAGCGATCCCTGGTTGAATCAATTCCCGGATGTAAAAAGTGTGAACAAGGAAGTCTTCGATTTTATTTTTAGTGCCATTTCACAGAAAATAAAACATCCGGAAGACGGTATGGCGTGTCTTGTACTAGGAGAAGCGGGAGCCGGTAAAACTCATTTGATTTCAAGAATCAACAAACAACTGGTTACCGGTTCCAAAACGGTTTTGTTTTCATACATTCAGCCCATTGAAGACCCGGGACAAACCTTTCGCTATCTGTTGCGTGAAATTGTCGTCAATCTTTGCCGACCCGTGGCAGGCGCCGATAACATGACCCAGTTTGATGTTTTACTGGGCAAGGTTTTAACGGACCTGCTTATTAAAAAAATTCGAATCAAACAGATTTCCGTAACTGATCAAAGAAAGCTCATTAAAAGTTTAAAACAGGATCCAACCTGCTTTCGTCGTTCAAAAATCTTACAAAAAGTCCTGTCCAATAAATCCATTGAAAAATACGGAAAAGATTATCTGCTTTCAGAATTCCCGGATCTGGATGAACAATTTTTGAGCGTTTTTTTAAACCTCAGAATTAATCGTCTTCGAACTCCCGCTTTAAGCTGGTTAAAAGGTGTCATTCTGGATGAGGAAGACACAGCGCTGCTTAAAGTCGGAACCAGGTTCAGCGCTACGGATTCATATCTTGAGCAGGAATCTCGCTCGATATTGTTTTCGATAGGCCAATTATTCGCTAAATACGGTCATCTTTTACTGGTTTGTTTTGATCGAATGGAAAATCTGGAAAGTTCGTCCCATGTGGCCGCGTTTGGGAAAATGCTTGAGTTTCTGGTTGACAAGGCGCAAGCCATGTTACCTGTAGCATTCTACCGGGGACAACTTTGGGAAGAAAGATTCCGGCAGGAATTAAACAGTCATGTTGTCAGCAGACTTGAATCAAACATTTCCATTCTGAAGGGCTGTGATACCGCCGCTGCGTTAAGCATTATCAAAGCCAGGCTTTCTCACGCATATGGCATTCTTGTTAAAAATGACTATTTTCCATTCGAACGTGAAGATTTGATCAGTTGTTTTGATGCCGAGATATTGAGTCCTCGTGAGGTTATTATCGAGGCTAACAAGCGCTTGAAAACGGTTCTTGGCAGCATGACCAATGAACCCTTATCATCGTTATCGGATGTCCTTTATGAGGAGTTCTCACAACAATATAAACAATTGTTGAATAACTCTGCCAGTGTATCTCCTGACCGGATGCGATTAAGGCATAGTTTGAACACATACCTGAAAAGCTTTCCCGAGACTTCACAGTTAAAGTTGGCATCATTTGATTTCTCCGGCGGAAGCAATGATGTGGTTGACTTTATCTGCAGCTTCGAATCCGAAGCAACCGGACAGTTTAAAGTGGTTTTTATAATTGATGATTCTGTCCATCACAAAACAGTCAATAGCAAATTGGAAAAGGCGATTGAATACCTGGACGAAGATACAGCGCAAAAGGTTTTTTACCTGCGCGACCGGAGATCAAAATTCCCGGGTCCGGATGTTTGGAAAGTTACCAACAAAACACTGAGGCGCTTTAAAGACAAGGGGGGGATTTCGATTAAGCTAACGCAAGCGCAAGCAATGGCCTGGTATTCCATGACATTTTTGCATTATAAGGTTGTGGAGGGAGATGTTGCATTTCAACAAGCGGGTAAACCATTGCGAGCCGTTACTGATAACGAGTTTATGCAATTTGCTTCCATTTACCTGCATAGTCCCAAAAAGCTTAACCTGTTTGATTTGGATGAAAAAATCGCTAATCCGCGGATGAGTTCTCAGAAAAAGAAAAGGTTGGAGAAACTTACTGTTTTGAATGTTTGGTGAGACAAGCGTCCTAAAAATCATGCCAGAATATTGTTGACTGCTTCCGCAGCTCTGAAATCTGCATTTTTCCAGTTTACTACAACGCGATTTCTCATGTCCTCCAGTTCCATAAGGGAAAGATCCCCAAGATTGACTATATCTCTGATGGAATCACCTAGATTCTCAATTGTTGTTATCGAATCAGCGAAGATGTCGCGAAACTTTAAGTCGGCACCTCCTTCATAACTCTTTGGTAAATCAAGATAGATCAATCGCTTACCAAAACTCAACTTGTATTCGGCACCAACTGATCCAAAATCCGCAATCATTAGACGTGAGTGATGTCCAATTTGCTGAATATTTGATTTTGTATCAATTAAAACATGCTTTTCTTTATCTAGTTCCCGGCATAAATAGGAATACAGGTAATGCATTTTGGTCGACAAAGTTGGGTGAAGCTTGATCACAAAATTAAACTCGGTCAGTGCTTTAAATACCGCAAGGATTCCTTTTTTCATGAACGACTGAATCAGCTTAATGTCCAGTGAAGGTGCAAAGATGATAATTGGCTTTTCATCGCTAAATAATCTTGATGAAGGATTACCGAGGCTGACCATTTTAGGATAACCTGTCTTATGCAACTCCGGTTTTCTTCCGTCCGGGGTATTCAATGAAGTATAAGAGAACTCTTCTTGTGTAGGCAGGAACACATGGTTGAACTTGATTTTGCCGGGCAAGGTATCCCCGGCTTTAGGAACGGTGTAATGAGGTAAGTAAACACGGTTTTTTACTTTAAACTTCTCCTGCCTGATAGTCTCAGTTGTTAGAATTAAGTCCGGCTGGGGAAAATTGTTAAACAGTTCAATTTCCTTATCTGAAAAGTGTCCAAACTGGGTATCTTTTAACGGTACAAGCCTTAATTCGATCTGGTTGAGGTATGGCAGGTATTCTAAGCTGTCACCAACCTTTTTAAGTGTGGAACCAAAATTAACATAAATTACCGCGAATTTCTCCGGATACTGAGTATCAAGAGCCTTATGAATCGGCAAAAACCAGTCAATAAAGTGCAAGTCCCTGAATACAAAAAAAATAACCTGTTGGTTGCTTTTAATGTTGTTTAAAAAATCCTGCTTATTTATTCGTTGGTCAGATTGATTGCTGCAAAGGTACCTGATAAAGCTGTTACCTTTGATAATCCAGTTTTTAGTTAAATAATTGACAATTTTTCCTCGTGTTTGAGTATAGTGTTCCCGCGCTCGCTGGAATGCGAAATGAAGTTTAAATATGATAAACATTCTTAATAAGCCAAATTAAATGGGATATGGATGGATACCGGGTTGATGTGCTTGGGTGGATTGGATCTTGTTTACCAAGGCATCGAATAAGAATATCAGGTCATTGTATATGTTGCGAAGATTACTGCAAATACCTATAACAATTGTACGCGTGATTGGTGAGCCAAAGTAAAATCTTTTAGACGATTTATCAGTTCTTTTTGTACAGCCATTCTTGAGTACGAGCACTCAAAAACCGGCCGAAACTAACTGAACAAAGATGCGTATCCTACCGAATTTTTATCCCTGGTCTGATTACCCGAGCAATCATAGCTTTTAAAGGTGAATTCAGGTCTGTTCATACTTTTGATCATGTGCATGGAAGTAAGTATGGGTAAGGCACCACAGATGGTTGCATCTGTTTTTTCCATAAAACGGATCAGACCCGATATATCTCCGGCAACAATATGATCGATTGCCTGCAGATCCATAGCTTCACCTGAGCCAAATCCGTAATCCGAGGGATAGTGGTTAAAATTAGGTCCGACATGATTGAAATCTGAGCTGATTACCCAAAGTGTTTCTTCATCGTCCAGTTCAACTAAAAAATCGGCCAGTTTTGCTGAGGATTGATAGGAACCCGAGAGAAGTAACGGGCTGTACTTGGCTTCAGGCAGCAAATGTAACAAAAAAGGCATTTGGACTTCCAGGCAATGTTCCATTTGATGATAACGTGAATCCCTGAGCACTTGTGGATGATTCAGTGCTGCAATCTTTGCTTCTCCTGTCGGCAACGTCCAGAATTGTTCCTCCGATTCAGCGGCACCTCGAAAAGAATAGCGATGGGATGGCCCCAGAAGCATGACTTTTTTGTAATCAACTCCTTCGATCTCCGCAAAAGACTTGCCGGCAATCCTACCTGAATAGATATATCCGGCATGGGGAACAATAATGAATTTTACCTGCTGGTTAGACAACCCGGCGGATTCCCCAATAAAACCTGCGACTTCCTGCTTAAGAGCTTGCGGATTACCGGTATAAAACATCCCGGCAACTGCTGGTTCACGGTGTGTTTCCATTATCTGCCCCGAAAAGGTTAAGTAAAAATCCTCCCACGCCGACAGCACATACTCTTGGCCAGGCAATACAACGCACTTTGCCTGCTCTCTTCCCATTCAAATTATAAATAAACGACCAGGTCGGAGTTGCAAAATAACTGCCTATTATTCTGTCGTTCTGGTTGTATATTCGCCCTTTGGTAGCATACCCCACCAGTGTACTGCTTTGATCATTGGTGACCAGAAACAATTTTGCAATTCCTTCTTCAACCAATATCCCAACCCTGCCAACCTGCGATTCATTCTCATTAAAAATCTCTACGAACCTTGGATAAACGTGGGCCGTTCCAAAAGGTTTGTCATCACCATCAAAAATTGGTCCCTTAACCGGAAAGGGTCCGTATTCCACTCCTTTGCTGCTGTTTGCAGAAAGGAAAATGAAGCAAAACAGTAAAATGGTGACAGTGGGATATTTTTTGAACATTAATCGGCTTTTTATCCTGTTTAATTATGAATCACAAAATGTTGTCCTGCCTTTAATAACATGTGGTTTTCGGGCAGATCTGAAAGCTTTTTTCCTGTATGCATGTATACCACATTGCACGGACTATCGAAATAGTCTTCCGGATCACCGTGAATTGATCCGCTACCTGCATCAACAAAAGAAACATCGTGACAAGTGTCTTCCGGAAGAATATGCATCAGCTCGTTGTATCTTGTTTTGCTGTAAACGCCCGCAGAATTTAGCGATTCAATCATCCGTTTGGAGAGGGTATCCCCGGATAGAAAAACACTTGATGTGTCTTTACCGTTTTTTACATTCAGTCTCAAACCTAATGCCGGAATAGCATGACTGGAATAAAACACTTCAATACGAGCCCCAAACAAGGAAAAAGGTTTATTGGCATAAACCGGGTGGAAATTATAAAGCGATTTTGCTTTTCCATATCCACAGTCCAGGATAGTCATGAGCTTCAGTATCATGCAGTGAAAAATCTCGGGGGAGGTGTAAAGATCCACTTTTTTGCCAAAGCCAACGCTTTCCATGATGTCAAGATGATCTTCATGCACGTGTGAGACGAAAACAGCATCAAGCTCTTCCAGCGTTAAACCAAGTTTTTCGAGGTGTCTGTGTAAGAAGGCCGGACAATCCCATAACATCCATTTTCCGTTGAAGCGAAAAAGAAATCCATTGGCAGGTTGAGTGGGATCGAATCCTTCACTTGCACCCAGGCAACGCACGCTGAACAACGAGTCGGAAATGATTTCCTTTCTTGTTACCTCGACGCCTTCAATGGGATAAACCGGGTTTAAAGGTTTGGTAATTGAGAGCCTGGTTTTTAGCTTTTTGTCACAACCAACTAAAAACTCATCCTCCCCTTTTCGTTCGATGGTGACTTTGGGAAACTCTTCGAAAGATGGATAGATTTCCTTTTTGTGACCTATTTCCAGCGGTACAAATTCTATCATTTCATCCAATTCGTAAGGCACTCCCTCCTTGTTTCGGGGAGCCAGAAACTTGGTTTCATCCACAATTTGCTTGATTTTCCGTTTGCTCAGCTTTGAAGGAATTTCAAGGTTTGCCTCCACCTTCATGATTTCTTCAAATTCAGGGCCAAGCAAGGTAACACGAAGCATTTCTCTGAGTTTTTTGCAGATTTTTTTCTTGGCAAATACTTTGAATTTGCGACCCCTCGCCATTCCCTGCTGGATGAACAAAAAATGGTAAAACGGGAATTCGAGACATGCGAATGAAGAATTGTATTTGTACAAGGTCCCGGGAATGACAATTGTATCAGGCATGGGAACATGTTCGGTCATCATCAGTTTTAATACTTCCGGTGGACAACCGATGAGAATGTTTCCCTGGGGTGTGCTATATAATTGTGAACTCTCTGTTAACGGGTATTTACTGATCAGTGCGTTTGCTTGTGCCATAGCGCCCAAAACTTCCTGAGATTTAAATTTCCTTTGTTACAGTTAGTTACGCTTTGAAAGCAAAATATATTCCAAAAAAGCCTCACTGAGTTGGCATTACAGGTTTTCACGCAGTTTACCTCCTTTAAAATCCCAACCTCGAAACAGTGGGCATGACGCGAATTATATCAACTCGTTGTACGATTTGAAAAGTTGAAAATGCCCGGATTAAAGCACCGATAGATTTGAACGAATATCGTGGTAGAAAAAATTTTGGGAATAATCTTGTTAACCCTTGCGTTTTATGGTTGAAGAGGATCAAAAAGCGGATCTGAATCAAATTGCGGGAAATCGATTTTTACTGTAGGAAATAGCTATTTCGTCTAATAAACGGACGGTATTCAGTTTAACCCTATCTTATTATCAAACTCATTCATCGCATTATTCGGTATGACTAAATCTAAAATTCAAAAACCGAAATCCACCCTTCTTGGATATCTTCGGAAAACTTTCTTCTCCATGATAATCGGAACCCTCTTATTTCCTTCTATTTCTTCAGCGCAACAAACATTTACCCCTTTGCAGGAAGGAGATTATGAAATAAAAGACGAGAACATTTTCTTTAACCCGGGGATTATTGTTGAAGGAAGCTATGAAGCCTACTATTCAGCAATCAGGGAAGATTTTATCACAGGAGATAAAATATCCGATGGATTATTACAAGATATTGAACTAAGAATCAGATCCAAAGTAAACACTAACCTCTCTGTTCATGCCTACATAGGTAATAAATCGAAAGTCGTGTCCGAACAAGACGATCGGTTCCAAACGGACTACGCGGATGAAGGCGGTGATGCCACTGATGATAGTGGCGGGATGGATTTGGAATTCAGAGAAGCTTTCCTGGAATACAATCACAATCCTAATGCTGCATTACGTGTAGGAAAACAGTTCATTAATCCTGGTGATCGCATGGGATTGATTTACGAGGGGAATGCCAACGCGATTACCCAAAAATGTCGTATCGGAACCTGGTGTTACTACATTGGAGGGGCAAGAATTGGTCATGAAGGAAACTCCGCCCTGTTTTGGTTACAACTGGATTACCCGGTATATGAATCAGGTGTCGTTATTTCGGACCCCTGGGTGGAAAAGGGTACCAGGCAACAGGTTTCCCTGAACGTCGAACTCATGAGAGTAGACCATCGTGGCTCCGATATTCCGATGTCCGTCAACGGGCAATGGATTGGTGAATACTCAACCCATCACGATGTGACAACAGACGGCAGTACAACCAAGTACATTTATTTTGAAAATGATGAAGTCCAGTATCTCGGTTTTAACCTTCATTGGAATTATTACAAGACAATGTTGCGTTTATCCTGGGTTAACTTGTCGGGTAAGCGGGATTATTGGATGAAAGCAAAAGATGCCGGAAGAGAAGCTCTTGCCGGAAACAGTATTGCGGGAAATGCCGTATATCTTGATATCAGCTATCAACTACTGGATTCTTTGAAAGTCGGATGGACTTCCTTGAGTTCCTCCGGTACGGAACGTGAAGATGGAGAGAAGTTTTGGGAAAATAATTCGGAATCGTACCTTGAAGTACAAAAGGGGGATTTTGGGGATGCCTTGATCTATTTTAACGGAAAGGATGGGCTTGGACAGGGACATTCCGTATCCAACCTGGTTTATAATGCCATGCGAGCTTCCTATATTTCAGATGATAAAAAGTTAAAGATGTTGTTTGCAGTTTACACCTTCAAACGGGCCCAACCTGTTTTCTACAAGTTAGATGACGGAACAACACAAACAGCGACTGATATCGGTTCAGAAATCGATTTTGTGCTTGATTGGAAATGGGAAGATGATCTGACCGCAGGCTTTCAATTGGCCGCGTTTTCGCCCGGTAACGCCTACAGTGCTAATGACAACATCCAACCACAGGAAGGCAACAAAGGATTTTCATTGATTGGAATAAACTTACGTTACGAATTTTAGCTGAACCTATGCAATTGGGAGAAAAAACCATGCAAACACCTAAATCAACCGAATTGTTTCAAAGAGCGCAAGCGTCGATTCCCGGCGGAGTAAACAGCCCTGTTCGTGCATTTCGTTCGGTCAGGATGAAACCGTTGTTCGTCAGCAAAGCCAAGGGATGTAAAATTATAGATGCGGACGGTAACGAGTTCATCGATTATGTTGGCTCCTGGGGGCCGATGGTTCTAGGTCATAGTCATCCCGCTGTGTTAGATGCGGTGAAGTCTGCTGTGGAAAACGGACTGTCATTTGGGGCTCCTACACAATTGGAAGTGGAACTGGCGGAACAAGTAAAAAAAATGATGCCCAACATTGAGAGCTTACGGATGGTAAGCTCCGGTACCGAGGCTACGATGAGTGCTATTCGGGTTGCCAGGGGATATACCGGTCGGGACAAAATCATAAAATTTGCCGGATGTTATCATGGTCATGCCGACCATTTGCTGGTTAAAGCCGGTTCCGGGGCCGCAACATTCGGTCAACCGGATTCTCCGGGCGTGCCTTCCGCATTTGCCGGTGAAACGCTGATTGCAGGATTCAACGATTTGGAAAACGTCTCACAACTGATTGAGGAATACCCGGGTGAAATTGCAGCTATCATCCTCGAGCCAGTGGCGGGGAACATGGGTGTCATTGCACCGGTAGCAGGCTTTTTAAAAGGCCTGCGTGATCTGTGTGATCGTGAGGGTATTCTTTTAATATTTGATGAAGTGATGACCGGTTTCAGGGTATCAAAAGGCGGCGCTCAGGAACTCTACCATATTGTGCCGGATTTGACGACGCTCGGGAAAATCATTGGTGGCGGAATGCCTGTAGGTGCTTATGGTGGTAGATTGGATATTATGGAACACGTTTCGCCGGCAGGAGATATCTACCAGGCCGGAACACTTTCCGGTAATCCGGTAACCATGGCAGCCGGATTAGCTACCTTAAAGGAGCTTGATAAACCGGGAGTATACGAAGATTTGGGAAGTAAGGCTGTATGGCTGGTTAATGAGATCAAAGATATATTTGAAAATGCATCCGTTCCTTACAGAATACAGCAAGTCGGTGGAATGTTCGGGTTCTTTTTTATTGATCAGGATGTGAATGGTTTTGATGATGCTCTTAGCTGCGATACAGAGCGTTTTATTAAATTTTTCAGGGAAATGTTAAGTCAGGGGATCTATCTGGCACCTTCTGCATTTGAAGCGGCTTTTGTATCGCTGGCTCATACGGAACAAGATTTGGAAAAAACAAGAGATGCTTTCAAAACAGCGATTTCCAATATTCTTTAATCCTTAATCATAGTCAATTACAGCAAAACTTTCCGGGCATTCATCCATCATGTATCGAATAAATGCCAAATGGGTTGAATGTCCGCTTTTATGGCAAAATACATCCCCTATAATTCGGTGATTGTTGGCGAGATAAAAATCTCCGACCTGGTCCAAAATCTTATGCAGGTTGGGTTCGTTTAACCAGGTCATTTCTTCCATGTTTTCAATATTGCCTTTTTCATCCAGGATGATCGCGTTTTTATTGTTTCCCCCCTTGACCAGTCCCTGGTTCAGCAATTGCTGATAGTCTTTTCTAAACCCGAATGTTTTTGCCTTGGCAATATTTTCAACATAGTTTTTTTCAGTAAGCTGGAAAGTCACTTCCTGCTGGCCAATCTGTCGGTGATCGTAATCGATGGAGAAGGTAAAGTTGGATTTGTCAGACGGAAGGACGAATATGTTGATATCGTTACATGCGTAAGTAACCGGTTCAAGGACCTTTACAACCTTTTTCGGTGTATCAAGCTGTTTTAACCCAACTTCCTGCAAAGCGGCATAAAAATCGTAACCACTGCCATCCATAATGGGAACTTCGAGGTTATGAAGTTCCACCAGTAGATTATCAATTCCCAGGCCGTTACAAACTGAAAGAAGATGCTCAATCGTGGTTACTTCAACGCCTTCACTTTCGATGGTTGTGCACAACGCAGACGATTTAGCATATTGATAACTTGCCGGTATACGGACTTTTTTGTCTCCCCTGTAAAATACTATGCCGTGATTTTCCGGCGCCGGGAAAAAATAAAGATCCGTTTTTTCTCCGGAATGCAATCCGCATCCATCCTTGATGATAAACGACTTTTTAATCGTTGTCTGATTCATAATGCTTTAAACTCAAGAAACAAAATTGAAACAGGTTAAATGCCCGTCATTGTAAAACTCTTTATAGTCAGAATTCAAGTAATCTTTTAAACAGTCGGCAATGCTAAAAATTGTCAGTGATTTGGAACGATTGTTTAGTTTATCTTTTAAATCTTCATAAAGAGCGATGCCGGATTCTATTGGTTTAGAGGGTCTGTATAAGTATAAAAAATCGATATCCACCAGATCTATGTTCAAAATATCATCATTAATCCATTGGATTTTTTCCTGGGGGATTTCCAGAGCTGCTTGGAACATTTTGCCTATTCTGATCAATTCACCGGACAGTTCAATTTGGATAGTTCGTTCATGGGGATATAGATATTGAAACAACAATCCCTGCAAACCGTTACCTGCACCCAAATCCGCTGAAATATGTTGCTCTTTAAGATAGGGCTTCGCTTTCAAAAGAGGGGAGAGACCGCCCGGGTGATTGAAGTAGCCGTGTTTGTTATCCAGGGTTTCCCTTTCTGATTTTGTGTAACCTGATCCGGCGCGATGAATTTCGCAATAAAGGGTTAGAAATGCAAGCTCAGTGGCATCGTTATATCCTTGGTCGGATAACTTGCTATATTCGCCGGCAACATTCTTCAGGGAGGGAAATTCTGTAAGAATTTTGGGGTCCGAAGAGATCTTTAAAAAAGCCTCTTCTATTTTATCAAGGCTTTCCCTGGTCTGCGGGTCATCAAATATTGTTTCCATACAATCAATTCATCGATCTTTTTTCAAATGCAGCATTATCTTTGATGGTTCTGCAATTTTATAGCCTTTCATTGAAAAAGATCTGTTTTTACCATCAGAGCTGCTGCAATTGGCTGAAGTATCTTATCTTGTTGAGCTTGATTGAATTCAAACGCTTTGGCTATCTCTTTTATAAACTCTGATTCAACTGGGTCATATTTTTTATCACACATGACAATTTCAACCAGGTACTTGAATAGAAATTCGGCGATATTGTCGATCAGAATCATCGGTAATTGTTGTTCCAGTTCGGCAGCCTTAAATTCAAGTTGTTCCAGCCGAATCTGGTTGTTATCAAGCAACTCCGCAACAATCTCAAAGTACTTGATTTCTGCTGGGTGGACACGATTATCAGCACGTATCGCCCTGACCAAAAGCCAGGCGCTGATTTCTCTTTGAGTATCGGAAAGCAGGGGTTTCAACTCTTGGAAGAGCTTTTTTCGGACTTTATAAAGCCTTTGCTCAATCAGCCCGTTGATCTCTTTTGGTGAAAAACCAAGTTCCCGTCCTAAATCACCTAAAAAGTAGTAATCAAGATCAGTTAAATCCCTTCCGAAAGTTTCAATTTTCAGACAACTGTCTATTATTAAAGTACCCATTTTTCTAGGGATTGCAGTCGTCAGTTGTGGGAGATTATGGTCTTCGTTTTTACACACCTTTGTTACCTCTTCAAATACCAAACGAACAAGCTGTTTGATATCTTCGCTTCTGTGGTCCAGGGCTTTTTGGGTAGGCCATTGAATTGTGGAGTTCTGGGAAGTCACTACTATTTTAGCCTTGGGAAATAAAGCGGCAAACAAATCCTTTCCGAATGTCAGCAACCCGTCGATTTTTGACTCGCAATCAAGGATGATTTGTCGTCGATAGGTATCTATTTCATTTTCAGTCGGTCGCAGCATATCTATTGGTTTTGTTGAGGTAAAGGTATAGGTTGACCATTTTAAACAGGGATTTCCTTCCAATTAACCCAATTCATATACATAGCTTGTTAGGCATAAAATTGAAAGGCCAATCAGTGTTTGAGTGAAAACTAGTTTAAATCATACCAATAAAAGCTTTAAAGGCAACCTGATGCTGCTGGATTCAGTGCTTTCAGCGATCAGCTCATAGCTAATTTTTGCTTGAATTTTCAATGCTTTATGCTGAGTGCTGAAAGCGCGTTAATCTTCAAGCTGCATTCCGGAATTTAGCACAAGGCTGGTTAAGGGTTTAGCGTTTTTCCGTTCAGACGCTAATTAGCCGGGGGGATTAAGGAGAGGACCTGGTTCAATGCCTGTATTGAAAGCGGTCAGTATTTCCAACACAAAATGATTGTGTTACAGCATTCTGAGATGGTTTGATGTTTCGATATCAAAAAAGCTGGTTCCACCGAGTTTGGCAATTTACTATGAATTTCGGCTTTGCTTGGCATGAACTCGGAAGTTGGTCCATTTATAAAAAACCATAAAACCTCTCTTAAAAGACTTGTGATTGAAAAACAAAAATTGCGATTATTGGGATTAGGCCTTGATTCGGTTCTTTGGAAACGACTAAATCAGCACTTAGTGAGGATGTTTCGTAATGACGAAATTGAGCTTGAATTTCAATTAATTAAGTATAAATGGTCCAAATTTAAAGATAAAAGTCTCAAAAATCTGGAAGAATTTAATCCCGATTTCATATTTACCTCATCGGAGTTATTTAAAGGAATCGAGGAGATGGAATCATTTTTTCAATTATATCAGCCCAAAGACATAATTGACTATCCGGGGCTAATTCTGGTTGAACACAAACCGGAGCGTTTTACCAGGGAATATTTCAAAGCTCATCCCTATTCGGAAATTCAATTCAGGCAGTTTCCCCGCTTAAGAATAACCGATCCGGATTTGATATTTTTTGATTCCCTGGAAATTACCCCCAGCGAAATCAATCCTTTGCCGGAAATCCATTTCAAGGAAGATAAAGAAATATTCCTTGATAGGGAGAAGCTAATAGGGTTTTCTCCCTGGAAGGATATCGCTACCTTGTATTGGAAGGATAAGCATTATACACCATACCAGTTTTGTCAGTTGTTTGATCGGACATATGAAAGTGACAGTAGCACCAAACATTCAAAAGGGATTCTGTTCGATTGCGGTCGAATGTATATCTCTCCCGGTTTTTTTCTAAGGGATATAGCAAAACTTGAAACGTCAAATCTGCCAATTGTTCATTTGATAAGCTACCAACAGGTAAAAAAGCATTACCTGGATCTTGAGTCCCTTTGTTTTAAATTGCTTGAAACTGCTAAGCATCGATGCAGTTTGAAGTTTAATGAAAATTACTTGCAAGATGAAGCCGCAATAAAATCACACGTGCCTGTTACGATCAGCTCGGATAGTACCTTGGCATGCTCTGTTTTTAACCAGCTAATGCAGGAAGATGGTTACGCAAGGACAGTCACGGCAGATCAGGCTGATGATTTAGCCAATCGATTTCTGGTCAGCTTGAACTCGGAACCTGTAGAAAACACGCCGTTCACTTATTCAATCATTTTGGAAAAAATGCCCCGGGATGCAGTTAATTCTGATATAGCTTCTGATAATGAGTGCCTGTCACAATTGGAAATGGAGGATATTGCAGATCCTGTTATGCTGCATAAAAGGTCAAACCAGGTCACCAAACGTCTAAAAAAACTGAATGATCAAATGAAGGTACTGGCCGGCTCCAAGGTAGAGAGTGACAAAAACAGGTATATTGACATGCTCTCCCACAATAAAATGGAACTCATTCACAACCTGTTGGAAATATCCGAGACCTGGGATGAATACAGCTGTGATGTTGCAGTGGCGAGACAGGAAAGTGTGTTGGTTTTGTATGACGATGAAAATCAGGCTGCGGCGATCGAGGAACAATTACAAAGAAACGAAAGGAAAACTCTGTTGAATGTATCTCAACGGTTTTCCAATTTTGAATCACTGGTCAACTTAAACATCGGTCCCTTAGAACCATTTTTACACGATGGTGTTGTTATTTGTTGCAGGACAACAAAGGCAATTCTTATCAGGAAATTTCAACAATTTGAAAAGGAGCTGTCACAAAGAAAGTATCCGCCTTTGGATAAGGCAATATTGAACCTGGAATCTGAAATCTCCAAATGTGAAGACAAAGCCCGGAGGCTAAAGATTTTAAACTACAGCTCATACCTCCGTGAGCTTTACCTGGAAAACAAAAAAGCTTTGTTTTCCGCCGTTAAAAACTATTTTAAAGAGGTTGAAAAAACCCGCTATCTTATCAAAAACAAAGGCGCTATATACATCATAAGTGATGAGGAAGATAACTGCGAAAAGATAGCAGCGGCAGTCAAAATGACTTATGGTGAGTCTGGTGCTGTTGTAGTCAAACAAGTGTTTACGGAGTTGAATCTTTTTTTTGGTGATTTAGGGGATCGGGGAGGCTCTGATGAGGAATCTTACCAAAGTGATTTAATTGATATGAATGTCAACGAGTTATCACGATTTTACAGAGATGTTGCTCAATCCATTGGTTTAAATGATGTGGAAATCTTTTTTCTTGCCGGAGAGCCTCAATTAAATCAATTGTTAATCGAGTTTCTAAGGCAAAAAGGTTCAAAATATATCAACACTCCTATCGTTCTGCTTGCTTCGGGTATATTCAACTATCAGTTAATGAACGGACTTTCACGGGAGGGCGTGAAAGTCCTTTATCAGGATCAATTACTTCGAGATAACCCGGAAGCTTTGGCCAAAACGTTTAAGACAATGCTGACTATGTGTTGAATCTGACTTAATCAAGCTTACCCAAGGCACTTTGGGTAAATGCGTCGATTTGTTCAAAATGACCGTTCTTAATTTTCTCGATCCAGTTTGCATCGCCCAGTAGGGCGCGACCGACAGCCACCAAATCAAACTCCTTGTTTTCCAATCTTTCAATTATTTTCTGAAGTCCCGTTGGATTGGCAGTTTTACCGCCAAAAGAAGAGGTAAAAGTGCTATCTAAACCAACACTCCCAACTGTTATTGCGGGTTTTCCGGTTATTTTTTTAGTCCATCCTGCCAGGTTCAGGGGTGAGTTTTCGAACTCGGGCTCCCAAAACCGACGGGTACTTGCATGAAAAATATCCACGCCTGCTTCAGATAACGGCAGTAAAAAAGATTCCAGTTCAGCTGGGGTATTAGCAAGTTTTGCATCGAAATCCTGCTGCTTCCATTGAGAAAAACGAAATATGATTGGAAAATCGGGTCCGACAGCAATTCTGACTGAACTTATGATCTCCAATGCCAGGTTGAGCCTGTTTTTCAGTGAACCGCCATATTTATCGGTTCTTTGATTGGATTTTTCCCAAAAAAACTGATCGATCAGATATTCATGCGCTCCATGGATTTCAACACCATCAAAACCCAGTCTTTTTGCTGCTCTGGCTGCATCAGCAAAGGCTGAAATCACGTCATCGATATCACTTTGCTTCATACCGATCGTCTTTAAGGCTCCATCTTTTTTGACTTCCATGGGGCCGTATCCGGGAATTTCCGGATCGGGTTCAGTTCCTTTTTTGCGCACATATCCTACATGCCAGATTTGTGGGACAATTTTTCCACCGTACTTATGTACCCGAGCAACAACGTTTGACCAGCCCTCCAAGGCGTCTTCTCCATAAAACCTGGGTACTCTCGGGTAACCATTAGATCCTATGTGGTTAACGGTGGTTCCTTCCGTTATAATCAGTCCCACTCCTCCTTTTGATCTTTTCCCATAATATTCTGCCACATCTTCTCCCGGTACTCCATTAGGGGAGAAACTGCGTGTCATTGGTGCCATCACAAATCGGTTGGCAAGTTTTAGTGTACCCAGGTTAACCGGTTCAAAAAGTATACTGCTATCTGATTCCATAGTGTTTTTATAGTTGAGTGTGAATTTACAATAATTAGAGATGTTTATGTTATCTTGTATACATTGCAATAAGTATGTCCAGTATTCTGTTCGATGCTGGAATCAGCCCAAGAGAAACTCATCAGGCAAAAGAGAAGACTCTCCAATTTCAATACAATGAACGCAGGTGGAATCTATTGCTTCCAATTCGATAATTTTCCATCTTTTTTAAACATTCGTGAACAGCGTTTTCTAACCCGAAACGAGAAGCGACAAAGGGTGCCGACTTGGTTGCAGTTAACGGGATTATAGGTAGACATCTCAGAATGACCAACGCAACTGGTTTGACCGGCTGGTTTCCAACTCTTTCAGGCGTTGTATCCTGGCTTTGGTGTCAGGATGCGTTCTCAGAATTTCAGGTACGTTTTTTAAATATGGCGGGTATAGCTTTTTCCAAAATGTTGTCTGCATACTGATTTTTTTTAACGCTCTTGACAATCCCCTGGAATCTCCAACCAGTATGGCTGCATCCATATCTGCCCTGAACTCCCTGTTTCTGGATACTGCAATCTGGAACAAAAAGCTGATGGTTGGAGCGGCAATTAGTAATAAAATTGTGAGCCAGGGAACAACAACCTGGTTTAAAAACAGCAACGGTAGACTTACGATTAATAAGACTTGACCGAAAAATGCCATATACCCGGTCAGTTTTCTTATTTGCTCGCTAAACAACATGATTTGAATATCATTGTTTTTCAAATGAGCTATTTCATGGGCCAACACTCCAAATATTTCCTCTTTTGTGAGGTTGCTGATCAATCCCTTTGACATTACAATGGCTGCCCGTTCCTTGTCTTCAACGGTGTATGCGTTGATTTCCGGTGTATTGTCGAAAAAAAGCGCAGGCATTTTTTCGATATTGGCTTTCCTGGCCAAAGTTTCCACCATTCCGTGCAAGACCGGGGATTCACCGGGTTGAATCAATTGTGCGTTTTTCCTTCTTAAAATCCAGGAAATGGAAAAATTGGAGGTGAAGAAAAACCCAAATCCCGCGGTTGCCAGGGCGATCAAAACCCCCGTAAACCCTGCAATGGTGAAACCCAAGAAAGACATTATTCCCAACATACCGAATATCATAAGCAAAAATTGAAGATAGTTTTTGATCTTCATGAACAACAATCCCAGGGAGGGCCCTGTTTTTTCTGAATCTGCCTTTGCCGGAGACCTTAATCCGCTGACTGGAATTCGCACAAAACCGTCTTTTGAGGGAATTAAGATTTCATCTTCATTATGTGATCTAGTTTCCATAATCTTCAAACCGATTGATAGATAATAGTTCGTTAGTTAAGTACAATTAGATTATCAACTGCATCTGGCGTGCCATGGACTTAATATCAATTATTATAGACAGTTACAGTCAGAGGAGAGGTATTGGGCCATTTTGACCGCGTTAACCATAGTTCTAATTGATCGTTATTTAGCTAGTGTCTGAACGAAAACCAGTTTAACCCATACCAATAAAGGCTTAAAAAGCAGCTTGGTACTTCGAAGTTCAGTGCTTTCAGCCTTCAGCGATCAGCTCTCAGCCAGTTTTTACCTGTCTTTGTAATGCCTTAAGTTGAAAGCTGGCGGCTGCCAGCACATTAATCTTTAAGTTGGATTTCGGTATCTGGTGCAAAGCTGGATAAGGATTTAGCGATTTTCTATTCAGACATCAACTATTAACTCGGTGTTAAGTATTTTTAGCTGAATGCTGATTGCTGATAGCTGAAAGCCTGTCAAACCTCAAGATCAATCTGTATGATAGCATCAAAGCGGAATAAGGATTGAAGGGGGTTTCGTTCAGGCATTAGCTAAGTTTCCTGACTGATAATCTTCAATTGCTTGTTGGATTTCAGCTTCCGTATTCATTACAAATGGCCCGTACTTGGCTATAGGTTCCCCAATGGGTTTTCCGGATAGCAGAATGAATCCTGTGTCTTCTTTTCCGGCTTTGAGAGACAGGTTTGTTCCCTTCGACAGCACAGCCAGTTGCCCCTGCTTGACAGTCTCTAATCTGGAATCATCAGGATCTCCAATATGGATCAAACCTCGATAGACGTAGACCAAGGAGTTATGAGTTTGTTCAATCGGATGCGAAACGCTATCTTCCGTTACCAATCGCATGTCGACAAATAATGGATCTGTATCAATGCCTTTCACTGCCCCTTCTATTCCCATTGATTTACCGGCAATAACACGAATAAGTGAGCCACTTTCCAGGTGTATTTCTGAGACATGTTCCGGTTCAATGTTTTGATAAGATGCCTCTTTCATTTTTTGATAACTCGGCAAGTTAACCCAAAGTTGGAATCCCCACATCAATCCGTCTTCCTGGACGGGCATCTCGGAATGTATGATTCCCCTGCCGGCAGTCATCCACTGTGCTCCTCCGGATTTGATGATGCCTACATTACCTTTATGATCCTTGTGCTCCACTTTACCCGCAAGCATGTAGGTTACTGTTTCAAAACCGCGATGAGGGTGATTCGGAAAACCCGCAATATAGTCATTTGGATTGTCCGATTTAAATTCATCCAGCATCAGAAAAGGGTCCACGGTAGGCAGTTGATGACTTCCCAGGCTTCGATATAGGCTGACGCCTGCACCATCTGATGTTTTTTGTGCCGTAATTATTTTTTCCACCACAAGGTTTTTTTGGATGGTTTTGCTCATGACAATCTCCTATAAGACAGGATTTTTGCTGAATCGATTGCGATCATGTGGTCCTTCCAACTCTATCAAAGGACCTTTTGGTACAATTCGCTTTGGATTGATCGATTCGTGGCTATAGTAATAATGACGCTTGATATGTTCGATATCGACAGTCTCACTGATTCCCGGAACCTGATACAATTCTTTTAGATAGTTAAACAGGTTATGGTAATCCGCAATGCGTTTTTTATTGGTTTTAAAATGGGAGAAATAAACAGGATCGAATCGAACAAGGGTAGTAAACAATCTCCAATCTGCTTCGGTAATTGAATCGCCAACCAAAAATCTTTGGTTTTCCAGCTTTAATTCGAGGGTATCCAAAGCAGCGAACAAGTTGTCGTAAGCTTTTTCATATGCTGTTTGTGTGGTTGCAAAACCGCATTTATACACCCCGTTGTTAATATTGTGGTAAACAAGATCGTTTACTTCATCAATTTCTCTTTGCCTGTCTTCAGGGTAGAAGTCGTAATGCATGGGTGTGAATGCATCAAAGGCTTTATTGAAAAATCTTATGATGTGGGAGGATTCGTTGTTCACTATGACGCGATTTATTTTGTCCCATAAAACCGGAACCGTCACTCGCCCTGTATAATCTGGTTTCGAGGTTGTGTAAACCTGGTGAAGATAGTGACTGTTCAGGTTGAGTTCACTTAATGATGTATCATCGGACTTAAACTCCCAGCCGAATTCCATCATGTCTGCTTTCACGGTAGTCACTGAAATGACGTTTTCCAGTTTTTTTAATTTGCGGAATATGAGAGTCCTGTGTGCCCATGGACAAGCTAATGACACAAACAAGTGATAACGTCCGGACTCTGCTTGAAACTCTTCTGTCGAAGAGGGGTTTGGTACTATCTTGTTGTGAAACTTTGAATCTTCCCTGACGAATTCACCTTTGCTGGCTTTGGTGTCATACCATTGATCTTGCCAGTTACCATTGACTAACAATCCCATTTCAATTTCTCCTTAAATCCTTAATATACAGTAATTTACATTGTGTAATATCTGTCGGAATGATATGCTTCTAACGTCACTCAGCCTGTTTGGATACCTTCATTTTGGGAGTTACATGTTAACCCTCGAGCAGCTAGTCGTCTTAAGAGCAGTTGTTGAAACCGGTAGTTTCAGATCTGCATCCGAAACTCTTCACAAGGCCCAATCCGCCGTTAGTTACGCTATTAAGAACCTGGAAGCGGATTTGAACATCCGGATTTTTGATCGTAGCAGTTACCGTCCTGTTTTGACTGAACAAGGGAAAGCGATCTTTAATAAATCCAAAATGGTGCTAAGCCAGGTAGAAGATCTTTCCCTGCTTGGCGAACACCTTTCCCAGGGCAGAGAATCCGAAGTTCGCCTCGCCGTCAACGGAATCTGCAAATTTGATAATGTTATCAAAGTGATTCAAAAATTCTCCAAGAAAAACCCGTCAGTTCGAGTATTGCTTTCCGTGGAAAACCTTGGTGGATCGATCGAACAACTTCTCTTGGGAAACGTTGATATTGCCTTGGCAGAAGTTACTGATATGCCCGATCAAATGGAGGGTGTCCTCTGGGATAAAATAGAATTTTATACCGTTGCAGCACCAGATTATCCTCCTGCCAAAAGTAAAAACAAACTCACAAAATCGGACATGATGCAATATGTTCAGATCGTTGTGGCAGATTCGAGCAGGCAATTCCAACCAAAAACAGCAGGAGTTTTGAAAGAGGCGACACATTGGACAGTCAACGACTTTTCAATTAAAAGACAGCTGATAATGGCCGGTCTTGGCTGGGGTAACATGCCCAGGCATCTTGTTGAAGATGATCTAAAAGCCAAGCGGCTGGTCACCATCGCTTATTCCACTACCATTAACCTGCTTGTGGATTTTTATCTCCTAAAACGTAAGGATGCTTTGCTAGGTCCCATGTGCACAGAGCTTTGGAACCTGTTTGCTGCCACCAAGGCTGAGTTTTAAGCCGTGCTCTTTATTCGGCCATGGATCAACCTGTCAACCGAGAATCGTCCACTGCCGCCGATCATTGTTCCAAGAGCCAAACCAATCATCAACAGATGATACTCATATCCTTCACCGGCTTGATTTCCGAACCAGTTCATGAAAAAGCCATACTGAAGATGTACCATGAATATGGCTCCCAGCATGATCAGGAAGATACCAAACGACATGAATCTGCCGAAGAAACCAAATATCAATGCCAACGCTCCCAGGGACTCTCCCAGGATGACCAGGAATGCGATAATCCATGGCAACCCGTTTCCGGTCAAAAACTCCATCGTTTTTGAAAAACCGAACCCACCATACCAGCCGAACAGCTTTTGAGCGCCATGGGGAAACATGACCAGGCCCAAAGTCACACGAATCACCAATCCCGTCAAAGATTCATCCGTGCTCGTCAGCCTTTCAATCAATGCTTTCATTTTGCCTCCGGATTTTGTTTCTCGAAAAGACAAAGGTGTCTTTCAACTGATTTCAGAGTATCAAATCCACAATCTAAAAAAAGGATAAAAAACTGAGGAGCATGATCATTTTTTTTGAACATGTTCGATTGGAAGATACTATGCTGAAAGAGCTTGGGTTTGATATCCGCAGTGAGGCAGATGCTGGTCCGGATTTGGGTTGACGGGGAACAAGCCGACGATCTAACAAAACGTTTATCAGAGAGCTAAGCGATATCAGGTGATTCAGATAATTGTGGAAAACAACTTGGCTTGATCAATAAACTGAAGGTTGATTTCAAGATCGGAAATGATTTGTTGGGCTACGAGATAGGTGGAAAGAACATCCGCCTTGCAATACCTCACAAGTTTTTCTTTTGCCTGCTGATCCCCCTTTTGCCAATCCAGGAAAAGGCTGATTGCTTCAAACCCGTCAATGGAAGCAATTTCTTGTGGTCTTTTAATATACAGTTCTTTTTCGATTGATTTTAAGCCACCCCGGTAGCCGAGGTGATAACAAATCCATCTTAAATCGATGAAGGGACAACCGATATCGGGAATATTAAAGGCATTTTCGACAAAGGGTATATCAAAGCTGTTGCCGTTAAAGGCAACCAGCAGGCTTGAATTTTCAACCATTTCAAGAAAATCATCCAGATTTTCCTGAAACAAAAAGGTATGTAATTGACCCTTTTGATAAGCAACGATGACTGTGATGATGCTGTCGTACGACGACAGGCCGGTGGTTTCTATATCGAAAAACGTTGCCTGATCAAAATAATCAGCTAATATTCGCCAGTGTTCTTTGGAAGGTAGTTGTTTGACAAGATAGCCTATATCATCCTTTTCAAGAGCAACCCGACTGGCCTCCAGCTGTTCCAAAAACTGATCTCGTCTCTGCCCGCCAAAAGGCAAGGAATCCGGGGTTTTAAGGCAATCGGACCAGGAGAGCAATCCAAGTGACTTCAATCGTTTTTCCGTTTTTGGTCCGATCCCCGTGCAATGGATAAAAGTTTGGTCTATCAATGAATTCGCTCTCTTTTCTTTTGCAATAATTTAGCAGCTTTTCCAAGTTTCTGTTTTACCTGTAAACGCAAAGATTCTTTTTCTGTGAGTTCAATGGCCCCCCGGATCGCTGATTTAACAGTTTTAACGTTTGGGATGTCGAGATTACCGGTTAATAATGCGTTTAGCAGTGATTTACTGCAGGCCACCGAAGCGTTTGATTCGATCAGTAAATTTTCCAGTTCCTCGTTGGTCACGCCCGGGGGTAATGGAGGTACGCAGGCAGGACAACCACTGGTGCAATCGCAGCTGGTCAACATATCCAGGCACATCTCAAGACAGCTTTCAATCTTCTCAAAAGACTTTTCGGCATAACCAACACCACCTTCAATGGAATCAAACATGTAAAGAGCACTTTTCCAATACAAAGAGTCCGTTTCAACCAGGGAGACATCGGTATCGAGATCCTTGACATCTGCCATACACAGGATAGGTGCCGTATGACGAAGCAAATAACTAAGTCCGTACAAAGCGGCTCCGACATATCGTTTGTCGATGTCTTCCATTTTTTCACACCAGGATTTAGGAACCAGCATGCAAAATCCCGTGGTGTCGTATTCAAACGCCGGCAGTGTAATAGGCCCATAACCGATATTTTCATAACTGCGTTCCCGGATCTTTTTGTATAGTTTTGGCTGTTTGTTGTAACGGATATAGCCAAAATCGATTTGAGCACCGTTTAATTCACGTTTTGCTTCTGATTCCGTAAGCTCGATCCGGCCTTCCCAGTGTGCTTCCGTGTAGTAGTCGACAGTGACTTCTTCTACTTTGCATAGCTTTTTTTCCAGGTCCAGGTCCAAGGACATAAATTTTCTTCCCAAATGGTGGTAGATGGCGTCTTTATATAATTCACCCCTGGCCCCGATTGGATCGAGTTCCCCGATCACTTTGCTGCCGCAATAAATCTCGATATTATGATCCGTCATACCTCTTAAACTAACCCCTTTTGCGGGGTAGTCCTGCAAGGAATAGCGCAGGGTATCCCGATAAGGAAGC
>JANQLH010000178.1 GCA_028280735.1 SAR324 cluster bacterium
ATCCTGATTTCTGCGGTAAAAGAAATATATCAATGCCGCTTCAAACAGCCAGACAGCGGAGATCACTTCGGCATGCCTGGAAAATACAAATGCAATAGCCAGGGAGAATAGTGAAATGGATATGCCGAGAAAGGTATAAATCACATCCTGTGCCGATTGAGCATCTTTTTTTACCAGCTTGCCGTACATGGCATAACCAAGGAAGAAATATAGAATGGCTTGACCCAGAAACGCCAGACCCATTTCCGTTCCGCTAAAGTGTACTTGTCCGAAATAGTAAATCGCGCCGGAGGTAAACAGAACACCTGCGACGAGACCCAAAACCAGGTTCATGATTCTGCTTTCCAACAGGGTACGATTGGTAAAGGGAGCTAGCAAATTGAGCAGCAGGAATCCTGATATGCCTGCAACACTCAACCACATGAAATTCCCTTGTCGTTGGATGATCATTAACAACAAAAGAATACTGACACCGGTTCCCAACGAATACAGGTATTGCAGGTCCTTGCGAGTAGAGAATGCATAACTTGATATCTGAAAAATAAATGCGGATATGAATACTGCCAGATAGCCGGCTAAGATCGGGATAATGATTGGTGGAGTAACCCTGAACAGGTCGATTGAGACTGGTTGTAAAAGAAATCCAAGCAAACAGGTAAACAGGCCAAGTACACCGTAAAAGATATACTGTAATCGCACAGCAAGCTTTCCGATGAGGATGGCGAAAATGCTGACGTAGATAGCCAGCAGGCTCGTCAAAATGTAGACGAGGTCTGTAGGGTAGAGAGCTTGTGAATAAGCCAGACCCAAAATAATGAGCAGGGGTGCCGCCAGGCTCATGAAAATCAACAGGATAGACGTTAGTGCAAAAGCAAACACCCCGGAGACGATCATCAACAAAATAAACAACAGGTAACCGAGAATGACAGAGATTGCCTCGAATTGCGACCATAACTCTACGCGCCCGTAGGTCAAAAGTGCCGCTAAAAACAGATAACTCCCAATGTAATACCAGCCAAGCTTTTTAGTCTGCCCGGATTTATAGGCTGTTATGATTGCCAAATGGGATAATAAGCCTGTTGCAGCCAGCTTTAATAACCAGTGTCCTGTAGTGGTAAAAGGAGCGACAAGAAAAAGGAGGTTTCCGCCGATAAAGGCGATTGTCAACAAATGCTCGATAAACCTGTTTTTTTCGGACTTCCTCACCAAACTCAGTATTAAGGCACCCAGCGCGACGATCATACCGTAACCGGTTAGGGTGTAAGGGGTTCCTGAGGCGTCCGCGCCTATTAGAAATGGGTTGAGGAATGCTGTAACAAATGAAAAGAACAACAGGGTGTGTGATCTGTAGAGCAAGGATGTGACAACTGCAAGAACCGTGTTGACAATCAGCAACAGAAAAGTAACACCTTCATTGAGGATCGTTTGGTCCGTGAAAGTTCCATCACCAATCAAATAGCGCCCGGACAGGATCACCAGGTAGTTGATCAGAATGCCCGTTCCAATCAACACCCGTGACTCCCTGGTCAGCTTTTTTTTGTCCAACACCAGCCCGACACCATAGAGCATAAAACCAATCGCGAAGCCTATACTCAACTTGCCGACCGGCCCTATAGCTCCGTAAACCAGTTTTAATAAAAACAGCACTCCAAGGAACAGCAGGATACCGCCCACTTTAGCCAAGAGGTTTTCCGAGAAAAACCGTTGGATGACGTTGGGTTCCTTTGGTGCTTGCGCTTCGGGAATTTCGGCGGGTTGGAACGCCTCCCCGGGGTCCGGCTCTGAAACAATGGAAGGCTCAATAGATGGTGGGACTGTTTGGGATTCCTCAAGAGGCGCCTGTGCTTCCGGAGGTGTCTGTTCCTTGGTTGATTCCTGTTCTTTTTTTTCTAAAACAGCTGTATGAGAGGATTCAACTCGACCCAGGCTGTCTTTTACAAAACCGGCAAGGTTCTCTTCTATAAACTTCCTGGAGAGAAACAACTTTTTTGAAAGCAGAGTAAAAACGATAAAAAAGAACCAGTAGATAAATTCTCTAAAGCCGAAATGATCAGTCGCTTCATAAAGCCCATAACCTGTCGTTGAATTGAATATTCTCGTAAAAACAGTCCCTAATGCCAGTGCGCAAATCCAGGCGATTCTATTCAATACGTTATTCATCTCTGCTTTCCGAATTGAGGTTGGAATGATCGATCGCTTTTATTTTTTTGATCATTCTGAAAATCAAGAACCCAAAAATCAGAGTAACCAAAACGATCATTCCGATTACAATGCCTTTGTTTGACTCAATCAGGCGATCATCCTTCTGATCACAGGCGTCACCTATGCCGTCTCTGTCGCTGTCCCGTTGATCTTTATTATAATGGAACGGGCAGTTATCATCCGCAGCTACGATACCATCTCCGTCATCATCTTCACAGACGTTACCGATCCCATCATTGTCAGAATCGGACTGATCTTTGTTTGCATGGAACGGACAATTATCCAGGTGTCCGATAATTTCATCATTATCGGAATCTTCACACATATCCCCAACCCCGTTTTTATCGAGGTCAAGCTGTTTTGTGTTCTGTAGCTTTACACAGTTATCGCAAGCGTCTCCAATGCCGTCCCTGTCCGTATCCCGCTGGTTGTTGTTGGCTGTGTTTTCGCAATTGTCTTCACTATTAATAATACCATCGCCGTCTTTATCGTTTGATTGCAGGAAATTTTCCTCTTCTTCACAGCGATCGCCCCGGCCGTTTTGATTGGCATCCAACTGGCTCGGGTTGTACAAGGCGCAGTTATCGCAAGCGTCTCCGATACCGTCGTTATCCTGATCAGATTGGTTCTTGTTTTTAATTGTTATGCAGTTATCCAGGCTGTCAAATACACCGTCATTATCCTTATCAAATTCGCAGGCATCGCCAATTCCGTTGATATTAATATCTTTTTGATCGGGATTGCTGATATTCACGCAATTGTCCAGGTGGCCGAGAACTCCGTCTCCATCGTCATCACTGCAAAGATCACCTCGTCTGTCGGCATTTGAATCCTGTTGTTTGGGATTAAACAGGTACACACAATTATCGAGGCTATCGCCTACGCCATCGTTGTCTGAGTCGCGGTCATGGAAGTTCCTGGTTTCTTTATCGAAATCACAGGCATCTCCGACCAGATCCTTGTCACTATCCGTTTGATCGTGATTAGCCTGAAACCGACAATTATCGTTAATGTTGGGAATTCCGTCGTTATCGAAATCAGCGTTGTAAAGGGGATTGGTGTTATAATTAAGATCTACCAGACGCGTTGCTGCATTGATGCTGAATGTGGATGTTCGTGCCTGTTTTTTACTCTGCTCATAGAGCTTTGGGTAGTCTTCATCGAAGCATTCAAAGGAAGCATACAGATCGATGGGACTGCTGTTATTCGGTTTAACCAGGTAAATAACGGGAGCCGGTTTCAGTAGATTTAACTCTTTGATGGAAATGGGATAACGTTTGTTCTGTTTTTTTTCCGGAAGGTTAAACCTGATTTTCAAGTATCTCCAGGTAAACGCATCTGTATTTTCAATCTCAATGTATTGTTTGTTGTTTTTTGAAACGAAGTATTGTACCGAAGCTTTCCCGCTGTAATGAAGCCGTACCGAAAAAGCTCCCGGTTTAAGCTGTTTATGGGCATCAATCACAATTTCAAATTTTTCCCCGGAATAGGGATCAAAAGGCAGAAGCGTATTGAAATTCCCATCGTATAAAAGGCCGGTCTTGTTTTGGTCTTTTTGGTCAACTCCGGACAAGGATAAAACGGAATAATCGATATATTCTAACCTTCCCATATCAAAGATTTTATGTGCTAATACTTTGTCACTTTGTATAAAAAACACCTGGTCTCTGTGAGAAGCCCTGATTTTAAGCGTTTCCGTACCCGGGTTTGTCAGTCGGCTTCGTTCTAAAAAACAAGAAGGATCCAGGTCTGACCACCTTGCCTGTCTTTCCGTTGCGAATAATGAAGGTCCGAAGCATATAAGGATAAAAATTGTCAGCAGCTTATTCATTTCTTTTGGTTGAAGGTTTTTAAACAGCAAATTGATTTCCCGGGCTGCCTGGCAAAGCATTGTATGATGAGACTTCAGGACAGGTAACTCATTGTCCGTTAACCGGGCCGGTTGTCCGACCTTTTTATTCGGATTTTCAAACCTGATCTCTTCAAGCTCTATTTCACAGCCGATACGAGCAACTAACTTAGATCATTATTGTTTTAATGTCCAGCAGCTGACATTCGAACAATTGAAAATCGCTTTGAAAAACCGGTGTCCGGAAGTGATATCAGGGAAAAAATAGTAATAATCCGTGACATAATAGTAAATTTCGATTATTTCTCAACAATCACATGAAAAGTTTAGGTGATTTGGTAAAGGACGAACAAATACCATTTCCGATTCTCATAACTTGATATTTCTACAGTCATATGGCTCTAAATACAAAATTTCTGGCAACGGGTGTGGGAAGCATGCCGTTTCTGGACCCTGAACAGGCTTTGGATATTTCATTCAAATACCTCAAAGAATCACCAATTTGGCCCCAGCTTCCTCAAACAGGGTTACTTGAGCAGATGGACGTTCAATATTCGGAAGGTATCCCTTGCATTAACATTGAGAAGGAAAAAAACCGGATTTTTGTTGATACCTCCGGTGACTACTCGGATGTTTTTGCAGAATTTTATGAATCCTACATGACGGCTATGGACCCGGATGAAGGAAATGGGGATTGTTCAGCCCTGGCTATCAGTTCGCAATACTCCCTGGGAATTCACGCTGCCGTAAAACGTCTTGAAGCCCTGGGAGCAAGATTTCCCTTTTTTAAGGTACACACGACCGGCCCATGTACTTTTGCGTTAAATACCGTCGACGAGAACAAGAGGGCAATCTATTACAATGAGGAATTCAGGGATGTGATTGTCAAAGCCCTGGCCATGAAATGTCGCTGGCAGATTCAAAAGTTTCGGCCCTATGCGGACAAAATAATCTGTTTTATCGATGAACCCATACTCTCCGCGTTTGGAAGCTCAACCTATGTTTCCGTGGAAAGGGATGATATAGTAGCTCACCTCGCCGAACTGATCGAAGCTATTCACATGGATGGCGGCCTGGCAGGTATTCACTGCTGCGGAAATACCGAATGGAGCATTTTGGTGGATGCGGGTGTGGATATTCTTAATTTTGATGCTTTTGAGTTTGGCGAAAGTATTACTATGTATCCGGATTCCGTAAAGGAGCTGATAAACAGGGGTGGAGCCGTTGCCTGGGGAATCGTGCCGACTTCGGAAAAAATCAATGAACAGACAGCAGAAGGTCTCGTCACCTCATTAAATGTTATTATTGATAACCTGGTAGGACAGGGTGTTGAAAGGGAAAAGCTGCTGTTGCAGTCGATCATAACCCCCTCCTGCGGTACCGGTTCCATGAAAACGGACGATGCCGAAAAGACTTTTGCCATGACGGCTGCTGTCTCCAAACATCTGCGTGAACTTCACAATTTTTAGCTTCAAATGAAATTAGCTGTTTCCGGAAAAGGCGGCGTCGGGAAGTCGACCATTGCAGGTGCGCTTGCCTTGATTCTTGCTGAAAAAGGAAAACGAGTCATGGCCTTGGATGCAGATCCGGATGCAAACCTGGCCGTTGCGCTTGGATTTTCCGATTCGTTACGACAACGGATAAACCCTGTTTCAAGCCGGATCAAGCTTATAGAAGAAAGGACAGGAGCAAAGGTCAAGCAATACGGCCAGGTATTCAAACTAAATCCTGATGTATCCGATATAGCCGAAAAGCTGGCTGTGACAGGTAATGGCGTATCACTTGTGCAATTGGGTGCCGTTGAAACGGGGGGAAGCGGATGTGCCTGCCCTGAAAACGTTTTTATCCGCTCCCTGGTTACGGACCTGGTTTTGTATAAAGACGATATTCTGATTATGGATATGGAGGCCGGCATTGAACACCTGGGCCGTGCGACCGCAAAGGGTGTTAACGCAATGCTGATTATCATTGAGCCCGGAAGAAGATCGATTGAATGTGCCGAACGTATTTTGGGCATGTCCAAAGAAATCGGCATTGATCATGTTGAAGTTATTTATAACAAAGTGACCGACGACGATGACAAAGAATACATCCAATCCGCCACGCCCGGTATTAAACCGCTTGGTATTATACCCTATTCAGATCAGATCAGACGTGCCGATCAATCCAACGTCCTGATAACCGAATCAATCGACAGGGAAATAAAAGTCCTTTTGGAAAATTTGGCTGACACCTTAATGGAGAAATACTCACTATGAGCTACACCATAGCTGTTTGTGGTAAAGGGGGAGTTGGCAAAACCACTGTCGCCGGACTGTTAGTGGCCGGTTTGATTCGAAGAAGGCACCGGCCCGTACTGGCTGTTGATGCCGACCCAAACAATTGCCTCGATTCAGTCCTTGGAGTTACCGTAAACAGTACCATCGGCGGAGTTCGGGAAGAAGCAAAGGAAATTGCCGGTAAAGGCATGTCCAGTGGAATCAGCAAACAACAGCTACTCGAGTTGAAGATTGAGGAGAGTATGGTCGAGACCAATGATTTTGACCTGATCGCCATGGGTCGTCCTGAAGGTCCCGGATGTTACTGCTATGCGAACAATGTGCTCAAAAACGCCCTTACCAAACTGACAGGGCAGTATCCCTTTGTGGTTTTGGACAATGAAGCAGGGCTGGAAAACTTATCACGAAGGATTATTCAGAAAGTGGACTTGTTGCTGATGGTGTCGGATGCTTCAAAGCGCGGATTGGAGACCGTCAGGCGCTTGCACGGTCTCAGCAGGGAAATGGGAATTAAGGCCAAACAACTGGCGGTTGTCGTTAACCGTACACGACAACCTGAACCATCAGATTATGCCAAACAAATACAATCTGAAACCGGGGCGGATTTTTTGATTGGTTTGCCTGACAATGAAGAGCTTGCTGACTTTGCAGAAGACGGAAGATCGTTGACGGAGTTGCGCAGGGACAATGTGGTTTTGTCACGGCTGGACCGGTTTATGGCGCAAGAATTGGCTCTTTGATGTTTATTCCCGGAAATACAGGGAGCCCCTGCTTAAGAAGAGAGCATTGAATTAAGGTGCTATCAGCTGAAAGCACTCAATGTCGCAGTAAATATCTCTTAGCAAAAGGCAGAACGAAAGGATTTAACCGATTTTCCGTTCAAACGCTGTCTACATGAAACAGACGGCTTTGCTGTCGCAGTACCAAAAAAAACCTTAAACCAGAGTCCTTTCCGAAAAGTCATAAAGCACGACAGGAACGAATGAAATAAACGAAATCTGTTGTTTTTGCCACGACATCACATGAAAATCCCAAACGGTGTTTTTGTTGTTAATGCTTTTTGTGTGTGCTGTTGGCTAAGAACTTTTTGGAGCGGGTTCGAACCACATATCATCTATCTAAAATGTCTGTTAACGAGTTAGTGAGTGATCAAGCCTCCCTGGAGGCGTTGGAAAAAGCGTCCCTGGATTGTGTTGAAACCTGTTTTGATCGCATGGGGGCTCAAAAGAATCAATGCAAATTCGGTAAAAAGGGAATTTGTTGTCGTGTCTGCCATATGGGTCCCTGTAAAATCACCCCAAAGGTAACCCGGGGAGTTTGCGGTGCCGATGCCGACACCATCGTTGCCAGGAACTATCTGAGAGAGGTTGTTGGTGGAACGGCCGCCCATTCCGATCATGGTCGTCATCTCGTCCTGCGATTGAAGAAGGTGGCCCAAGGCAAGGGTGGTGGTTATGAAATCAAAGATGAAGGGGCTTTGCGAAGAGCAGCCAGGGATTTTAAGATCGATGAGGAAAAAAGGACAAAAGAGGATGTTGCGCTTGATCTCGCCAATCTGTTTCTGGATGAGTTCATGAGGCAAGAGGAAGCCTTGGCTACGCTGGAGCTGGCTCCGGTAAAACGGCAGGCGATCTGGAAGAATAAAAAGGTGGCTCCGCTTGGGATAGACCGAATGGTAGTTGAATCGATGCATCGGACGACCATGGGAGTGGACCATGACTATAAAAACCTGATGATGCAGGCGTTTAGAACTGCGCTGGCCGATGGATGGGGCGGTTCCCGCATTGCCATGATTGTTTCGGATATATTGTTTGGAACGCCTTCCCCGGTTAGAAGTGATGCTAACCTTGGAATCCTGGGAGAGAAAACCGTCAATATTCTTGTACACGGTCATGAACCCGAGCTGTCAGAAATCCTTGCCGTTGTTTCCAATGATCCGGAAATGATTGACCTGGCCAAACAAGCCGGTGCCGAAGGCATCACGTTGGCCGGAATTTGTTGTACGGCAAATGAAATATTAATGCGGCACGGCATCCCTATCGCGGGAAGTTTTCTTCAGCAGGAACTCGCGGTGGTAACGGGCGCTGTGGAAACCATGGTGATCGATGTCCAGTGTTGTATGCCGAGTTTACCCGAGATCGCTGCTGCTTATCATACCGAAATCGTATCCACTACAGACATTGCAAAGACTCCCGGGGCGACTCATCTTTCCTTCAAGGCGGATGATGCTTTTGCTTCCGCCAAAAACATTGTCAGAAGGGCGATTGACAATTACCAACGCAGGGATCATTCCAAAGTGGCAATTCCCAGCGCACAAAGTCCGGTAATTGGGGGATTTAGCGTAGATGCGATTAAATACATGCTGGGTGGTCGCTTCAGAGCCTCATTCCGACCTTTAAACGATGCCATTATGGCGGGCAGGATTAAAGGGGTTGTCGGCATTGTTGGTTGCAACAACCCAAAAACCAAAACCGATGCTTATATCAATGTTTTGACCAAAGAGTTAATTGCCAATAATATCCTGGTACTCAAAACAGGTTGTGCTGCCGTGGCCTCTGCCAAGCAGGGTATGCTGTTGCCGGAGGCTGCGTTGGAAGACGCAGGGGCAGGTCTCAGGGAAGTATGTGAAGCTGTGGGTATGCCGCCGGTTCTGCATATGGGAAGTTGTGTGGATAACTCCAGGATATTGGAAGCAGCTGTGGAAATCGTCAAAGAAGGCGGACTGGGAGATGATATTTCCCAAGTCCCGGCAGTGGGAATTGCTCCGGAATGGATGAGTGAAAAAGCTGTTGCCATCGGAACATATTTTGTGGCTTCGGGCATTAATGTGATTTTGGGTCAACCCTTTAGTATCGGAGGATCGGACAACGTCACCGGGTTTTTAAATGAATCCTGTAACGAGTTGTTTGGCGCTTCTTTTCACGATTGCGAAGATCCTTACCAAGCGGTGCGGAAAACCCTGGAAATATTGGATGCTGCCAGGGAAAGCCTTGGAATTAATACCAAACTGGAACGGAAACTATACGATATGGATGACAGGAGGAAACTGGATGTCTAAGTTTATCTGCACCAACGCCATCGACGGAGCAGTTGAATGGATCGCCAAAGCTGAAACTAAATTGGATGAAGCTGTCAAAGCCAGAGGGGAAGGCGCGGAAGTCGCTTTTCCCGGAACCGCTTATTTTCTGCCAATCATTCATTCATTTACGGGGAACGAAGTGAAAACGTTGGGGGATCTCAGGTTGATCCTGAAAGAATGCAAGCAGTTAATGCCTGCAAGACCTGCGGATAACAACTGGTTACCCTATCTTGGTAATGCCATGGACGCCGGTGTGGCGGCTTTGTTTGCTTGTGAGCTTATTGAGGTTTGTAAATATTTAACGGGTCCTGATCCGGTCAGCGATATCTGGCTTGGCGCTGCGAATGACGTAATCATGCGGGAAAGAGGGGTGGAATTTGTGGATGGCACAGCCCCGGGATTTGCTGCCATAACCGGTGCGGCACCAACCAATGACATTGCCGTACAAATCGCCAAAGAACTGCAGGAAAAAAACCTATATGTGTTCATGGCGGGATGCACCGGCGGAAAACAATTCGCCGAACAGCTGGCAGAAGAAGGTATCCAGCTGGGTTGGGAAACCCGGCTCGTACCATTCGGAAAAGATGTCTCCGCCCTGGTGTATGCTCTAGGGTTCGCAAACAGGGCCGCGTTATCGTTTGGAGGAGTCAAGCCGGGAGATTATCAGGCAAACCTGAAATATAATAAAAACAGAATCTTTGCCTTTGTTTTGGCGTTTGGTGAGGTTACTCCCGACAAATACTCGGTTGCCGCCGGAGCTATCAATTACGGTTTTCCCGTTATTGCCGATACCGACATCCCTCAAATTCTTCCCACGGGAATATGTACCTATGAACATGTCGTTTCCAATATTCCTCACGAAAGCATGGTTGAAAAAGCCCTTGAGGTTCGCGGATGTAAAATCAAAATTACTAAAGTACCTGTTCCGGTTCCCTATGGTGCTGCCTTTGAAGGCGAGAGGATTCGGAAGTCCGATGTACAGGTTGAGTTCGGTGGGAACCTGACCGATGCTTTTGAATTTGTGACATCCGTCGATATGGAAAGCATAACGGATGGGGAGGTTGAGCTGATCGGACCGGATATCGACCAGGTGGAGGAAGGATCAGCCTTGCCGCTGGCAATTTGGATTGAAGTGGCCGGAAGGAAAATGCAGCCCGATTTTGAACCAATTTTGGAAAGACAGGTGCATCATTTGGTGAATGGAGCCGAAGGAATCTGGCATATGGGACAGCGAGATATTGTCTGGACCCGGGTTTCCAAAGACGGATTCAAAAAAGGATTGAGGCTTAGACATTATGCGGACATTCTTCATGCCAAGTTTATTTCCGATTATCCGGCAATTGTGGATAAGGTCAAAGTCACATTGGTAACCGATGCCAAGGAAGTAGCCAAACGACTGGCCATCGCACGAAGCGTCTACAAGGAAAGAAATCAACGTTTGGCACAAATGACAGATGAATCTGTCGATATTTTTTACTCCTGTCTATTGTGCCAATCTTTTGCGCCGAATCATGTCTGTATCATCACCCCTGAACGATTAGGACTTTGCGGCGCATATAACTGGCTGGATGGAAAAGCCGCTTATGAAATTGACGAAACCGGTCCCAACCAACCCGTCAAAAAAGGAGAGCTCATAGATCCTGTCAAGGGTGTCTGGCAGGGAGTTAATGATTACGTCTATGTGAACAGTCATAAAACCGTGGAAGCATTTTGTGCCTACTCCATTATGGACAGGCCCATGACCAGTTGCGGTTGTTTTGAGGTGATCTGTGCCTATGTGCCCGAGTGTAACGGAATTATGGTGGTCAATCGTGAGTTCCAGGGCGATACTCCAATTGGAATGACCTTTTCAACCTTGGCAGGGAATGTTGGGGGTGGACAGCAAACACCCGGGTTTATGGGAGTTGGTAAAGTGTTTTTGACTTCTCGCAAGTTTCTGGCAGCTGACGGCGGGTTTAAACGTCTGGTCTGGATGCCGAGCGATCTGAAAAACCAGCTGGGCGAAGAACTCAAACAGCTGTTTGAAGAACAGCACCTGGGTGATTTATTCAACCAGATAGCGGATGAATCCATTGCGACAGATCCGTCTGATATCAGGTCTTACATGGAAAAGGTCAACCATCCGGCCTTGCAGATGGAAGATATGAGTCTGTTAAGTGAATCTCAATCACCAATTGAGCCGGCTGATACCGGAGAAGTGATTGATCAGAAATACAAGGAACCGGCACCGGTTAATCCGGTTGATCATGACGAACCGGTTCCTGCCCGGCTAAGCAGGGAACTAATCACCAGTATTAAGAATGAAGTTCGTGAAGAACTGGTTGCAGAGGTCAAAGAGTCCATAACCGGCGAAATTGTCAGTGATATTATCAACACACTCAGTACAAAGTTTCTGGATAAGCCCATTGAGACAAAAACCGTTAAAGAGAGACCCGCTATACCCGCGGAGCCAAACAAGACTGATTCCGAACCTTCGGGACCCAAAGCCTCCGAACGATTGGCGGAAGTAACTTCGTTCACCATTCCAAAAGAAAAGAATGAACTGCCCATATGGGAAGTCACATTGGGTGCTACAACAAAAAGCGGCGGGACGAGGACAAAGACATATACGGTCGGCGGGGAAACCTGTATGCCGTTTCACCTGTGGGAAGGTGAAATGCCACACAGACCGCTGGTGGCTTTAGAGGTTTTTGATTCAATCAATGAGAAGTATCCTCCGGTGCTCAGGGAAATATACGGAGATTCACTGAATTCTCCCGCCGACATGGCACAGCGATGTGTAGATGACTTTGGTGCGGATTTAATCAGTGTGCGTCTGGAGGGAACACATCCCGAAAAAGGAAACAAAAGCCCGGAAGAGGCCGTTGAGGCGGTAAAATCCGTTTTGGATGCCGTTGGAGTGCCTGTTATCGTAACCGGGCATAACCATTTTGAGAAAAACAATGAAGTGCTGAAAGCAGTCGCCCGGGCAGCCGCCGGAGAAAATCTGTTATTGAACTGGGTGGAGCAGGATAACTATCGATCCATTGCAGGAACGGCAATAGCTTACGGGCACACGATTGTTTCCCAGAGTCCCATCGATATGAATATCGCCAAGCAGATGAACATTCTGCTCAGTAACATGGACATTGCGACCAACAAGATCATGATCGATCCCATGACCAGTTCTATCGGCTACGGATTGGAATATACCTACTCTGTAATGGAAAGAATCCGTTTGAACGGCCTGGGAGGTGACAAAATGCTGGCAGGTCCCATGATCGTCTCAACCGGTCAGGAATGCATGAAAGCAAAGGAGTTTAAAGCTTCCGAATCAGATTTCCCGGAATGGGGAGATCTCGGTAAAAGAGCTATGGCCTGGGAACTCACAACAGCCGTCAATTTCCTCTATGCCGGAGCGGATGTGTTGATCATGTATCATCCTCTTGCAGCGAGAGCTGTACGTCGTACGATTTCTCAATTGATGGATGCCTGATGGGTTAGGCGCTCATGAGCTGTATGGGTTGGTTGCTTAATTGAGACGGCCAGCGGTTTCAGTCTTCAGCGATCAGTTTTCAGCCACTTTTTGCTTGTTTTTGTCATGCCTTAAGCTGGAGGCTGACGGCTGACAGCACGTTAATCTTCGGGCTGAATACCGGAATCTGCCACAAGGCTGGATAAAGGTTTAGCGACTTTTCGTTTAGACACTAACTATCGATACAAAGTATGAAGAAATTAACCGGATTACAGATACAAAAATACCTTCCCAAAACCAATTGTAAGGAATGCGGGTCTAACACCTGTATGGCATTTGCCATGAAGCTGGCGGCAAAGAAGGCGGATTTGGCGGATTGTCCCTATGCTTCGGATGAAGCCAAAGCTGTTTTAGGTGCAGCAGCAGAGCCTCCTGTCAGACCTGTGACATTCGGAGCTGATAAATCGCTGGTACTTGGTGAAGAAACCGTGTTTTATCGTCATGAAAAGACTTATGTGCATCAAACGGCTTTGGCAGTAAATGTAAACGATACGGACGAGCCTCAAGCGTTGGAAAAAACCCTGCAAACCATTGCCGATTACAAAATGGAACGTGTCGGTGAAACCCTGGTGATAGACATGGTTGCCGTCACCAACAAAAGTGGGGACTCACGGCGATACTTAAACCTGGTTAACAAAGCTTATGATATTGTTAAAAGGCCTTTAATCCTGCGAAGTGATGATTCAAAAATACTGGTTGAGGCTGCTGCAGCAATAAGTGGAACAGGTTCATTGCTGGCTTCGGCTACATCAAAGAATGCTGATGAGCTGGTGAAGGCTGCTTCTGAAAACGGTCATGCCCTTGGTGTCACGGCGCCGAATTTGAATGAGTTAACGACCCTCACCACCGCCATCAAAGAGAAAGGTTTCAATAATCTGGTTCTGCAATTTCAAACGCACTCTTTGGCCGAGCAGTTTCAAATAAACTCCATGGCCAGGAAAGCCGCCCTGAAGGATAACCTGAAATCCCTGGGATATCCAACACTGAAGTTTTTGGATGCAAGCGATTACTCAGACACGATTGTAGCCGGAGTGAACGAGATTACAAAGTTTGGTGGTATCTGCGTACTCCCGGAGTTTGATCCTTCCCAGCTGGTGGCGTTGATGACCTCCCGCATGAATATTTATACTGATCCGCAAAAACCTATTCAGGTGGAACCGGATATTTATGCAGTTGGAGAGCCAGGGCCCGAGTCTCCCGTGTTTGTGACAACAAATTTTTCTCTGACCTATTTCATTATCAGCGGTGAAATTGAAAACAGCGGACTCAGCGCCTGGTTGGTCGTGCCCGAATGCGAAGGGATGAGTGTGCTGACCTCCTGGGCTGCAGGTAAGTTTTCGGCTTCCAGTATCGCGAAATTCATTCAGGAAAAAGACCTGGAAGGTAAGGTTGATTCCCGACAACTCATTATTCCCGGTTATGTTTCTCAAATCAGTGGAGAATTGGAGGACTGCCTGCCGGGCTGGAAAGTTGTTGTCGGTCCACAGGAATCTGCAGACATTGAAAGTTTTATCAGCAAGATATTGGCAGCATAAGGAGCGACTATGCCGACCATTCGATTCCTGCCGTCGGGAGCAAGCGTTGATGTGAATAAAGGAACCGAGCTCCTTGATGCGGCAAAACGGGTTGGGGTGGATATTGAAGCACCCTGTGGTGCGAAAGGAAACTGTGGAAGGTGTGTCGTTCGAGTGGTCGAAGGAGCCCTGAAGTCGACTGATGATTCGATCCTGTCGGTTGAGGCTCAAAATGACGGGTATATCCAGGCTTGTAAAGCAGTAATTACGGACGAAGATACTACCCTTGATATTCCGATACCTTTTGCCAACCATGGACAATTCACCGATTCTGATCTGGATATTCAAAGAATAGCGGCAGATCACTTTCCCAAAGCCTGGGAAATGCATTCCGGAATCTGTTGCCACAAGCTATCCATAGGATTACCTGGTTCCGAGGTGTCTTTATCCGATCATGAACGATTGGAAACCATCCTTCGGGAACACTATCCTACTCAAAAGATCGGTATCCCTTTGGATGTTCTGCGGAGTCTTTCAACCAGGATGAGGGAAGATGGGGGAAACATATCCGTCATAGTGCATGTCAAGTCGGATTCAGTTGACCTTCTGGAGATTCAGCCGCGGCATAGTCCCGATACTATTTCAGGTGTTGCCATTGACCTGGGAACCACCTCAGTATCGATTCGACTCACCGCATTGTCGGGCAATGAAGGAACGATCACAAAACATGGATACAATCAACAGCTGACCTGTGGTGCGGATATTATCAGCCGGATCAACTATGCCAAAAAGGGATCGAGGCTGAAAGAGCTTAGGAAAAAAGCACTGGATTCCATCAACAGCTTGATCAGGGAGGCTATTGACCAATTAAAGCTGGATTCCGGGCAGGTATTGTCAGCAGTTATCTCCGGTAACACAACCATGATTCATTTGCTGTTGGGAGTTCCCCCTGAAAATATCAGGTTGGCTCCCTATACCCCCGTGTCATTTAGTTTTGCTGATTATACCGCCAAAGAGCTGGGATTGAATGTCCATCCACTTGCTCCGGTTCATATCTCTCCGGCTGTCGGCAGCTATGTTGGCGGGGATATAACAGCCGGTTTGCTTTGCTCCGATCTAACCTGCAAGGAAGATGGAATCAGTGCGTTTTTAGACATTGGAACCAACGGGGAGTTGGCCATTGGTAATCGGGATTTTATCTTAGCCTGTGCCTGTTCAGCAGGGCCCGCCTTTGAAGGAGGTGGACTGCAGTTCGGGATGAGAGCGGCAAAGGGTGCAATCGAATCTGTTTCAGTCGATCCGGAGACTGGAAAAGCAAGCGTCAACGTCATACAGGATTCCAAAGCCAGGGGGATTTGCGGATCAGGGATTATTTCGCTGCTTGCTCAACTTTTTAAAACCGCGTGGCTGGATGCTTCCGGGAAGTTCAATCGTTCAAGATCATCCGAGTTTCTTGAGGTTGATGGCAGGCAAGCCAGGTATACCATTGTTGCCGGGGATAAACACGCTGAAGGTGCCTCTATAACTGTTTCCGAAACGGAAATAGAAAACGTGATTCGTGCCAAAGCCGCTATCTACTCAGCCTATCGACTACTTATGAATCAAGTCGGCATTGATTTTGATATGATCGACAGGTTTTACATTGCCGGCGGATTCGGCAGATACCTGGATTTGGAAGAGAGCATCACTATCGGATTGCTTCCGGATATTAAACGATCCGCATTTGAGTTTCTTGGCAATACCTCACTGATTGGCTCTACAATGTTGCTGCATTCCAAGGAATTCAGGGCTAAACAACAAGAATTGGCCGGAAGTATCACCTATATCGACCTAAGTGTTGACCCTGCCTACATGGAACAATATACTGCAGCATTGTTCCTGCCGCATACGGATGATACGTTGTTTCCTTCGATCACCGGAGATCCGATAGCTTGACTGCCGGTCGTTATCTGAACAAATTCTGCAGCCTTTTCCGGGCTTCATCTTCCAGGGCTTTTTTCTGTTTCTTTTCGAAATCCTTAACCTGTCTCTCAAGCTTTTTCGTTTCCCGCTTGATCTGCTCCTGATAGGCATTTACCTGCTTTAGGACCTTTTGCTTTTCTGAGTGTAACCTGCTGTCAGCAGCTTTACTTTGACGATCGACCTGTCCCTGGATATTGTTCCTGATTTTTGTTCTTGCTTCCTTGATTTTCTTTCCTACCAAAGCATCCAAACGGTCCGCCAACACCCGGTCAACATTGGATGAAACAGTAAATTGAGGATCGGTCAATTGTCCTTTGATGACGGATATTACCCGAACATTTTTAATGTCTTCAAACATTTCGCGAACGGCACGATCGGTTTCACTCAACTCTTTAGCCTGATCACCGGAAAATCCGAATTGTATTGAATTGGCAACCAGCAATATGGTTCCTTCCATGGTTACCTGGTCTAATCTCAGACCTACCGTAAGTTCGGCATCGTTCGAGCTGAAATGGTTAGGCCAGGTTTTATCGTCCTTTTTCATTTCCACTTTGTTCAGTTCCAACTGTGTTCCTTTTATCGTCATATTATAAACATCATTCTCGCCGCGATTATCAAAAACCCCTTGAACATGATATTTGGTCGACTTCCCGATTTCATCACCTGACAGGTCAAAAATGGTGGG
>JANQLH010000183.1 GCA_028280735.1 SAR324 cluster bacterium
GGAATGTGATCAAAAGCCATATATAAAGAGTTGATGGGTAACAAGTTACCCATCCTACATTCTACCCATGATTTCAGTATGTTACATGATAGATTCCGATTCAGCAGACTGTGTCGTAATAGAAAAATCTACGATTTTTCCAAGAACCGTAGGATAGGTAACTCCGTTACCCATCGGGTGGAATGTGATCAAAAGCCATATATAAAGAGTTGATGGGTAACAAGTTACCCATCCTACATTCTACCCATGATTTCAGCATGTAACATGATAAAATCCGGGTCGAGCACCATAAGCGCCAAGTAGTTTTCCTATATAACAACAATGAATTGCGCTTAACGCTGAAAGCGTTCATTTGGATGAAGCTGAAAAATCTGAGATTTTTTAAAAAAATTGACGACGCCTCTCAAAACCCATACACTTGTATACAGGACTTTAGACAACCCCCACGAGTATTTTTGAAATTTAATGTATAGTAAGAGAGTGGCTAAAGTTTTAATTGCAGAGGACGAAGTCTTAATCAGTCTTCTCATTAAGCAATATATAATCGACGCCAATCATGATGTAGTAGGCATAGCCTATGACGGAGAAAGGGCCGTCGATTTGGCAAAACAGACAAATCCCGATTGCATCTTGATGGATATTGCCATGAAAAAAGAAACTGATGGAATCGAGGCATGTAAGGCCATCAAACAGGATTATCCCGGTATCAAAGTATATTTCATTTCCGCATATCCCAAGTCTTTGTTTGAGAAAGAGCTAGCGGTTATCCCACATGATGGATACATGGATAAAGGCGATCTGAAATCGCAAATCGCACAGGTGTTGTGACAAGTAACGCTATCCTTCTGTAAATATAATTTTTTCAGATTTAAAGACGAGGCTGAAATAGGGTTTTGTCCAGAACGATTCGATATTCAACCCCGGGGGGCGAATAATAATCGATACTGCCATGGAGTTGACCCTCACAGATCGAAAACACCATTTGCAACCCCAACGAGCTTGTCTTAGTGGGGTCGAATTCATGTGGAAGCCCTACACCATTGTCCGCATATGTAATGTGAACCAGGTTATCCTCTTCCGATAGTTTTAAGGTAATTTCACCTTCACGACTATCAGGAAAGGCGTGCTTTATGGAATTGACAACCAGTTCGTTGAGAATTTGACCACAAGGAACGGCAACATCGATTGAGCAATGCACGTCACTCATAACCAGGCGAATACCGATTCGTTCTCGCTCGGTTTGATAATCCTCAAAAAACATCCCGATGATCTCCTCGAAATACTGCCGTAAGTTTATTTCCATCAGGTTATCCGATTCATGCAATCTCTTGTGAACAAGTGCCATTGCATTAATCCGGTGAATAATTTTGGTCAGCGACGATTGCAGTTTGTCGTTGTCAATCGGCTTGAGTTCCAGGGTCAGGTAAGAAAGGATCACCAACAGGTTGTTTTTGGTTCGATGGTATATCTCTTTGATCAGCAGTTCCTTTTCCTTGAGCGATTGTTTAAGCGCTGTTTGACCGGCTTCGATCGCACCGATGAAATGAAGAATATTTCTTGCCAGCAGGAAACCAAGGGCAGTAAACACGAAAAGAAGAACAATCACATAAATCCAATTCATATAATAATTGGTTTCTATTTGCTTTTCCAACTGGGAATTGATGGCTTTAATGGATTCGTTGCTGATCGATGTCGTTTCTTGACGAAGGAATCCAAGAGAATTGTTCATTGCTTGGATATCTTTGTACACTTCAATCAATTGATCTTCAAACCTCATCAATGACTCGATATCTTTTTGAATTTTTTTAATAAACTGTGCGGATATTTCATAATTACCAATGTAAATAGCCAGGTAGTGAAGCTGTGTGTTTAACTCTACCAGCTTTTCATGAATGGATCTCTTCTGTGTCAGGTAGCGTTCGAAATCCCGAGTCATTATCAGTTCCATCAATATGACTTGCTGCTGATTGTAAACTTTAATGATATTAAATGCGACGTCTTTGGCCTTGGAACGAAAGGTATCTACGGGTTCCCCCCGGAAGAAAAGATGACTTTCTTCTTTTAACAATACAGAAATCACCTTTTCCTCGACAAGATTGGTGAAACTCAATCCCATATGCTGTAACTCACCCTTATATTTATCAAACTGTTCCACCAGTTGATGCGCCTCTTTCAGGCGATTCTCATATCTTTCTACTTGTACCAACAATCGCGTGAACAGCTCCTGGTTGTCCTCTTCAATACTGCCTTTCACAGACATCGAAAGCTCTTTAACCAGTTCGAAGGAAGTGTTCAATCGATCCCACTTTTTATGGTCGAGATATTCAATAAGCATAAGATCTAATGAACTGATATATTTAATTTCGTGATGAATTTGACGAACGGTTTTCTGAATATCGACCCTGTTTCTATAGACAGCCTGAAAATAATTGTTAATGGCTATATTGAAGGAAATGGAAAGGATTGCCAAAAGTACCATCAAAACAACCTTTGATGTGGCACTCATTGCTGGTTCTTCCTTCTGTTCGCGATATCAAGATCGGACATCCACAATTGTTCTGCTTTCAATGCATATATTGGCTTGAAAACAGGAAACGGATATTTATCCGTTTGAGTCAGACGCCCGTAGTAAACAGGACAGTTCAGTTGTCCGGTGTTCTCCCTGATGTATAGATTTCCACGCAGGCTTTCGAATTCGAGCTTTCGAAGTGCACCGGCAAGCTTTTTCGGGTGTTCGCTCCCTGCTTGCTTGTAAGCTTCAAGCCAGGCCAGGAAAGAATCGTAACTGGTGACACCAAACCCGTTTGGATACAATCCGTACGCTTCCAAATATTCTTTTGTAAACTCCGAAGCCAGTGCATAGCGATCTGCAAGATGATGGAATGGCCCTCGCGAGTATCCCCAAACACCCACGGGAATCTCTTCTTTGGAACGAATCGAGTGAGACAAACTGAAATGCCCAATTGAAGGGATAACTTTAAAAAAACCTTTTTTATTGGCTTGGGTATAGAATCTCATCAGATCTTCTCCCCAAGTTCCCAGGATGAGAGCTTCGGGCTTTTGAGCTAATAGTTCATCAATCAATGAAGTAAAGTCCAAAGTATCCATTTTATGCCACCGCTCGAAGACAATCTCCTTCTTCATTCCCGTTTTTCTGATATGACTTTTATAATGATTTAACAGAGTCCTGGCCCACCCATAGTCAGGTCCTACCCAGGCAAATCGTTTCCAGGGCAGCATCGTCAGCACGACACTTTGCGCAGAAGCTTCCATCCAGGAATCCGGTTGAAACTGAAATACAAAGGGATGGCCTTTTTCAACCGTAATGACGGACGAATTCCCGAGACTGACAAGGTAGGGTATTTCAAGTTCCCTGGCAGCTTGAGAAGCTCGAATAACATTGTTACTGGCAGCCCCGCCAAAAATCGCTACGGCGTTGTGTTCACGTACGACTTCCTTAAACAGGCGATAGTGACGTTCCGGATCATTGCCCCCGTCTTTTTCAATCAACACAAGCGTTTTGCCGACCTGACCGGAGTCATTTATCCGTTTAACGGCCAGTTTGGCTGATTCAAACGCCGACTTCGTGAAATCCTTGGAGTTGGCACTAAAGTCCGCCACAAAGCCCAACACAATTTTATCCTGGGCACAGACACAAGTATGCATCAAAATAACAATTCCTAACAGAAGATGACGAGCCATTTCATACCTCCTTTGATATTGTCTCGGCATATCAATTGTAGATCTATTTGTTCGATAGCCATCTCAAATCGGTGACCAAAATCAAATCGATCACGTCGGCACTGGGTAATGCTCGACTGGAAAAATTATCCCCATTAGAACCGAAATCGATATGAGCCCAATAGCGATCAGCTTCAAACAATAAACCGGATCATCGTAAGCATAGCACAGGTCCTCTGTGAAAGCCACTTATTATAGGATTTTATCACCGAACACTACCGGTGATACGAAGAATAAGATAATGATGGGAGAGGTTTTTCGAAGATGGGCAACAAGGTACCCATCATGGCTTTTTGTGTTTCAGGAGCGGATTCAAAATTTAAATTTTTCAATGATTTGTTTCAACTGATCCGCCAGAGCTGCCAAATCCTCGGCACTGGATTTGACCTGGGAGCTGCTGTTCGACATCTCCTTGGAAGAATTGTCTACCTTGACGATGTCCTGGGCCACCTCGTTTGCTGCCTGGGAGCTTTGGGCAACATTTTGCGAAACTTCCTGAATACCTTGTGAAGCCTGAACTATATTGGCGGCAATCTCTTTGGTTGTAATCGACTGTTCTTCCACCGCAGCTGCAATCGTAGAAACAATATCGTTCACATTGTCGATGACTTCGGTGATAGTCCCGATTTCGTTAATTGTTGAAGACGTGGAATCTTGAATCCCCTGTATTTTCTGTTTGATCTGGTGAGTCGCCGTAGCCGCCTGACGGGCCAACTCCTTGATTTCGTTTGCCACGACCGCGAAACCTTTGCCTGCATCACCCGCCCTGGCCGCTTCAATTGTAGCGTTTAAGGCCAGCAAATCGGTCTTTTCCGAAATCTCGGTGATTGTCTCGGTTACCTCTCCGATTTCGGAAGCTGCCTGACCCAACTGGTTCACCTTAACTGATGCGCTTTTGGATTGAGTAACCGCTTTCTCGGTAATGCCCAAAGCTTTTTCCGAATTTTGAGCGATCTCATTTATAGTGGAAGACATTGCTTCCGCGGCAGATGTTACCATTCCAACATTGGTCGATGTTTCCTCAACAGCCGCTGCAACAGCAGTCATATTGGAGCTCATTTCTTCCGCCGCGGCTGCCACGGTGCTAGATTTCATGGAAGTTTGATCGGCACCAAGAGACATTTGGCTGGAAATGGTCGTCAATTCTGTTGAAGAAGCAAATAAGGTA
>JANQLH010000232.1 GCA_028280735.1 SAR324 cluster bacterium
TATTTTAATAGACGAAACGTCACACTTGTCACCCCGATCGATGCTGCAAGCTACGCATCTCATGATCCGGGGTCCATTAATTATTTCAATTAGTTGCAAATGATTAATGGACCCCGGATCATGAGATGCGAAGCTTGCAGCATCGATCGGGGTGACAAGTGTGACGTTTCGTCTATTAAAATAGAAAAACCATAAATTTTACTATTGTGACACAGTCTGCAAGTCCGGCACGACTGGGATTCACAGCTTCACAAGATTTTGTAGTTTTGAGCAATTGACTCACAAAATTACGCCTTAAATAATTTTTCGGAATAGACTCTATATTTATTAAGGCAAAGGCTTATTCCTTCGCGATTTTTACTTTGTCAAATCAGGAGTATTGATAGTATGGGGACGATGAATTAGACAAGGTGTTGCTTTTTTCCGGGTTGGTATGGCGGGTGTGGAAGTGTTTCAGATTTATGACCGTTGGTTTTATTCGGTGTCATTATTTGATTTGCAGGGCTTCAAGGGATTATTAAAACTTTCTGAACCCATCGACCTGATGAACGATCTGCACTAAATTCGGGTCCTGTGGGATCTTATGGTCAAGGGGGCTGTCGTCCGTGTTACCGAGTCTGTTAATGACGAGTTGCGACTATGGGATGTTCCAGAATACCGGGTCTCAGAATGCGTTCGGGACATGATTGAACAAACGATCACAAGGGTGGAAATAGCCGCTGAGTCGAAAAGGTTATGAGCCGCCTGACGAGGATATCAAGAACCAGGAGGAACAGGAATGCTGCCAGCAGGTATGGCCATAAGCCGGATTTGACCTCTTTTTGGGAAGCGGTTGCAGTAAACAGAAATTTAGATCGATCATCAGTTGTAAGAATACGACCACCGGTTGTTTCGGCCAAGTTATGCAAAAGCGGATAGTTAGCCGATTGTGCTCGGTATTCATCTCCATGAGGAATGGCAAAACCGAACGCTTTTGTGCCTATACCCGAAGATTTGTTGCTTGAATGGAGGCTTAGGTAATATTCGCCGCTTTCTTCCGCCTTGAATGTTCGCTTGTATACCCCCGGGGCGTCTTGCTCCATGGGATAGATGGTACTGGACTTGGATGGAAACAAAACCCCTAGCTGTAAAGAAAGGTTGTTTACAAAACGGTTTTGTTTATCTGTGATTTCAGCCGTAAAAGTGATTTGCCCTTCGGTAAAAACGGTCGTGGTTGCAATGTTTTGCTTTGCTTCCGGTTTTTGTATCCAGCGAACAAGAGTTGATAGAAAACTCCCAAAGTGATCCCACTGCAACCATTCGTGGCTCCATATTCCGGACAGATCTGAAGTAAAAGCAGCGCTTCTGCCCAGTCCATACCGCCAGGTAGTCAGCAACGGTCCTTGGTCGGTTTGCAGAACCGTGGTTGCACCAGGTTTTGGGTAGCTTATGTCCATTCCGTAAATGGAGGGTAACTTGTTCGAGCCCATATTTTTAGAAATATCATTTCTCGACGTTATCCTTGGCAGCAGCTCTTTTTCGGTGATTATATTTTTGGTGACGATTTTGGTCTCATAAACAAAAATCCCGGGAATCCGGTTGACATCGTCCGTGAAAAAACTTCTGCCCTCACCCATTTCCGCGATTGATTCCATGAACTCAAGGTTGGAGTCATTTCCGATTGCCACGGTTGTGACGGTAATGTCGGCCTGATTGATTTTTTTGATTAAAGGAACATAATTTCCCTCATCCGTGATCCCATCGGATAGGATAATGATATGTTTTCTGGCTGCCTCAATTTTACTGAGTTTCTTGTACACGTCTTTTAAGCCGGGATAGAGGTTGGTTCCTCCATCTGCTGCCAAAGCATTCAGTTTGTTTGCGATCTCCTGTCTGTCATCAGCTTTGGCAACGGGAACAATCCACTCAAACTCGGAATCGAATGCCAACACACCTACCTTGTCAAAGGGATTTAGCATTTCAACGGTGGAAAATGCCGCGATCCTGGCGCCTTGCAGTTTATTGTTTCCGGCAATATAACCGGACATGCTGGATGATTTATCGATTACCAGCACAAGACACAGACTCGGGATATCCATGTTAGTCGGTATGTCCATGAATACAGGTAACGCCCTTTCAATTGGGGTATTTTGATATCTACCGGCACCAAAACTTTCATCGCCTCCGGTCATTAACAATCCTCCACCGGTATCTTTCACATAGTTCTCGATGTTTTTCATTGTCACCGGGTTGATGGATCTAGCCGGGACATTATCAAGAACAATCGCTTGATAATCAACCAATGCGCTTATGTTTTGAGGCAGGCTGTCCGCGGGTATTTCGGTTATGCGGAATCCTTGTTTACGTAAAACTCGTGTCATCAAGGATTTAGCGCCGGGCTTTTTTGTCACAACCAGTATTCCCGATTTTTGCGTACCATGAGTAAACGACAAGCCGGTGTTATTCTGGTGGATCGTATCTTCGAGAGGATTAACGACCGCTTTGTATAAATACAAACCTGGCTCTTTCACAGCATCGGTGAAACGAAAAAGGTTCTTTCCGGAATGTAGAACAATCGGATTATTGGAAACCAGTTCGTTGTTTCTTAGCAGTAATAGCTCAGCCCGGTTCTCGGCGTTGCTTGAGATCTGAACTTTCAACTCAAACGGAGTTTCCAGCGATATGTTTTCTGCTGTTTCCAGCTTGTCGAGGATTACCTCTTTACCAACTTGTTGTGCCGTAAGAGACACCGGATAGATTTCGATACCCAGGGAATTGGCAAGCCTTGCCATTTGACCGGCGTTTCCCAAGGTCTGGTTTCCATCGCTCAGTAGCACAATTCTTCGTGTACCGGAGATGGGAAGCCTTCCTATTGCCAATTGCAGCGCTTCGGAGATATTGGTATGGCCGGTGTCAATATCCGGTTGGATCTCAATTTTATTTAAGTTTTTGCTTAGGGTTGCTTCCAGAAAAGGATGTTTGCCAAAAACAACCAGCCCGGCCCTGTCGTCGGCAGTCATTTGGCTTGTTGTTTTCCTGATAAAATCTACTGCTTTGGTTTTCTCATTTTTGGAAATGCTATCCGATTGATCCAGAACGAAAAATAGATCAACCTTGTCAGTTTGTCGTTGAATCCCCGGCTCCGCCAGGGTTAATCCGACAACAACTATCAGGAGGGAGCGGATACCGGCAGTAACCAGATGACTGATGGTGAATTTTTGATCTTTGTTTGAACGGAATAAAGACAGCCATACAATTGGGATAAGCAGCCAGAACAACAGAAAAGCCGGTTTGACGAGGGTAAAGGGCAGGTGAATCATTGGGTTCTCCTTGGGAGCCAGAAGAACCATTCAACCATGACGAGGGCAGTCATCAGGATCAGCACAATCCACCAAAGAGGTAGTTCTGCAGTCTGCTCGCTGATCGCGTTTATAGTTGGATTCTTGTTTGACGTCGCGGGTTCAAAAGTCGGCACAATATTTGATTCGGTTTCATCAAACAGATTTACTGCAAAATATTGTCTTTTTTCACCGCCGGTAACTTTGTAGATGCCGACTTGATGGGCAGATTCATAAATAAACGGAGAGGAGCTTAATGAATACTCCAAACGAGAATCTGCCGGTGTCCGAACAAAGATCTTTTTTTTATCGGCTTTGAAAAAAAGAGGTACCGGTTCACCTGCTTTGACCTGGACTTCGGTAAAATCTGCTTTTCCGGGGCTTAACCATTCAAAGACATTACTCATTAATACCGGGAAAGCGATTCTCAAAGGCAGGTCAGAGCGGGTAATATCAAAGCCCAGGGAGGCAACCCTTAGCTTGTCCTTTTGAAAAGCATAAAACAGACTCGTCCGGTCTGAATCGATTAACGGCACTACAGTGTTGTCTGTAGCGACCACCGATGCTTTTTCGATGATTAACCGGTCTAAATTAAGATTTGCCGTCAGAGGATGATTGCTGTTCCAGCCAAGTACTTCGGGATAAATGATTTCCGTTACTTTTCTTATTGGGACGGAGGGATTAAAGCTGTTGATCAGCAGCAGATTACCTTCTTTGACTGGAGGAGAGTCTATCCCGTCAACGATCACAATGTCATTTCGACGGGTTTGGTCGTTCCATGACCCTGGTATGATATCATCCACTTTGCTAACCTGAAAATTCGGAAATGTTTGCAGCAGTTTTTCAATGAAGTAGTTTCCTTTTGAAATCAAAAGGACAGAAACCGTGCCGGATTGCTTTAATACTGAATACGCAGCATTATCGACAGGGAAATCATCTTCGATATCCAAAACGGCTTTATACCTTCCGGGGTACAGGTGAGCCACGGGAAAGATCATTGTTTTTTTTTCTTTTGCCTTTAAGCCGACGGTGCGTTCTCCCAGAACCGCTTCTTCCAACTCCAGTCTTATAGGGCAGACTATCGACGTGTTTGTGAAATTCTTAATCTCCAACAGTATTTCAAACAAGTTGTGATCGTTTAAGGTTCTCCGTATCCTGAATTTGGTGATACCAATATTCCGCTTTCCTCCTTTAACAGTAACCAGGTTTAATAATGAATGTAGGTTTCCTATGCTTTTCGTATCCTTTCCTGCGCCATCGCTGATAAGGAATATCTGATCGTTGCGATCCGATTTGTAAAAGGAAAGGGCAAAATAAACGGCACTTCTGATGTCTCCTGCAGTGTCAACCGGGCTCAGGTTATGCAGGGTGTCTTTTAATGCAGATCGATTATCTGTGAAGGGATGCAGCAGATGAGGCTGCATTCCTGTTTGTACGAGCAATAAGCGGCTGTTCGGAGGCAGGTCGTTCACCAGTTGCAGGGCTTTTTCCCTGGCGAGATCGAATCTGGTAGAAGAACCGACCCGTGTTTTCATGCTGGCACTGGTATCGACAACCACAATTCGGTCGCCTTCCTTTATTGTTTCATGTGTCCAGACAGGTTTGGCCAATGCCAGGGCCACGAGGCAGACAATGAGAATTTGAAGAATCAGTAAGAGGCCGGATTTGAACTTCTGCAGCCGAAAACCCGATCTCTCCTCCCTAAGAGCATCTTTCCACAGAAACAATGTGGAGGTTTCCAGTGTTTCGGCCTTGGGTTTCAGGCAGTGTATCAGGATTAGCAGCGGAACGACACCAAGTGCCAGCAATCCTCCTAAATTGGTTAACATCATTGCTTTTGACTCCTTATCCAATTGAGAACAAGATTTAAATTACTCCCTGGTTCTCCAGCCTAAGGGATGCAATGCCACATTATACTACGATATTACCTGCGGCTAAAATATCAATCAGGAAATCTTCAAACCGCCGGTCGGTTTCCACTAAAGTATAGGTGACTCCATTGTCCGCACAGAAATCATTCGTCTTTTTTATTCGCTCAGTCATATTTTTTTTGTAGCGTTCGATGAGGTCGTCGTCCAGGCTTAGTCTCCTCGATTCGCCGGTTTCGATATCCACCAGGTTAAAATGACCCTTTTTCTCGGGAACCAGCTCCTTCTTATCTAGCACCTGGATGACTATCACATCGGTTTTTTTTCGATTAATGAATCGGAGTCCTTTCTCAAATCCACCCGGGTCCAGCAGGTCACTGATAATAACCAATATTCCCTGCTGTCTTGTTGCTGTTGCAAAATCCATTATGACAGATGAGAGATCTGTTTTACCCCGGCATGTCAGTTTCTTAAGAAAACCAAGCAGCGACAGATAGGTTGATGGCCCTTTTTCCGGCGACTTGGAGAAGGCAATCGAATCATTAAACGCAGAAATCCCTACATGATCATTATTGCTCAATCCGATATAACCCAGTGCTGCGGCTATTTTCTTTGCAAAAATCAATTTTGACGGACTACCGATGCCCATAGACAAGCTGGTGTCTATCAGAATGTTTAGTACCAGGTCTTTTTCTGCCTGAAACAGTTTTATGAATAATCGGTCCAATCGGCCATAAACATTCCAGTCGACATATCGGAGATCATCCCCGGGCTGGTATTTTCGGTAATCAAGAAACTCCAG